>CALGZA010000031.1 GCA_937934595.1 uncultured Verrucomicrobiales bacterium
CTACCCGAGAGGTTATTTATGCTGGTGTAATAGACCGAAAAATGAAAGCTATACTCACATTATTTCTTCTCTTGATCGGACTAGTCTCAGGTCTTGGTGCCGATGCAGCTGATGTGTCCAAGGTTGTTGGTGTGGAGGTTAGGATGTCCGTTGGTATTTACGGTGGAGCTGCCTGTTATTTTGGTAGTGATGGCTCTGTGGTCTATCAGCGTGTTATTCCAGCTAGAGAAGCTGGACATGGTATGATAGAGAAGCGTTATGCCATGAGGGAACCACTTACGATGGACTGGAGTAGTCTTAATCAAGATTTTGATTTTTTGAGGATACTTAATGCCAAAAGGAAGGCTAATGTCGTTGTAGCAGGCGAGTCTAACTATACGTTGATTCTGTATTTTTCAGACGGAACTCATAAGGAGCGATGGGCGTTTACCGATGACCCGATAACAGGGCTGTGGATGCGTATGGCAAAGAAAGCTTGGGATCGAGCTGATTATTACGTCCCTAGACTTATTCCTTATGATGAGAAGAATTTTGGTCAGCTCCGGCGGTATACAAAAAAATTAAACAAGGTGGCATTGAGCTACCCGCTAACGATCCTGAGTCGAAGCTGGAGGGGCAAAAGAAACTTAAACCAGATACGGAGGTGCGCTCTCAGTAGCGGTTGCTGGATCTTTAACGTTTAGGCTAAAAATTCACTTTTATAGGCTCTCTAAGTATGCAAATAATTTTTTTCATCATAGCTCTAATTATATTACCTATTTGTTATTTTTATGTCATTGAGCGAATGGAGGTTAAAGCTATTAGCAATCCTCCTAGATTCATGGTCTTTTGCATTTTTGGAACTTTTGGTGGATGGTTTTTAGCTTTAGCTCTTTCACCGTCTGGTTTAGCTGCGATATGCATGATGTTTCTACTTACGGTCTCCCCAATAGCTCTGATTATGACTTCTGCGGTAACTTGGAGTAAGCGTAAGCAGTCCATCTATCATAGAATATCTGCGTTGATTGGTTTCACTTATCTTGTTTTATTGATTATAGGCATCATTACAGCAGTAATTATGAGGTAAATAAGCTTCCAAATAAAGCACAACAAAAGAGCTTCGAAGGTTCTGGTTGTTGGGTGGGTTAATGGTAGCTGGGGTAGGAGGGTGATTGGTTTGTATTTGAGTGGGGGTGATTTTTTGGTGCTTATGTTGGGGTTTAGTTATTTTTATGGAGGCATGAAAAAGAGCCACTCTGTGGAGAGTGGCTCTATGATGAGTTAAGTGTTAGCTTAGGAGTGTATGTGAGTGTTACTTCTTTTTAGCGGCTTTTTTCTTAGTCGTTTTCTTTGCTTTTTTTGTAGTTTTTTTCTTCACTACTTTTTTAGCTTTTTTAGCTACCTTTTTCTTGGTTGCTTTTTTAGCGACTTTCTTTTTAGCGACTTTCTTTGCTTTTTTAGTAACTGTTTTCTTGGCTTTTTTAGCTGTCTTTTTCTTTGCTTTTTTAGCTGTCTTTTTCTTGGTTACTTTTTTAGCGGCTTTCTTTTTTGCTTTTTTAGCAGTTTTTTTCTTGGCTACTTTTTTAGCTTTTTTAGCGGTTTTTTTCTTAGCGGCTTTTTTGGTTACCTTTTTCTTGGTTACTTTTTTAGCTACTTTCTTTTTCGCTTTTTTCACCACTTTCTTTTTGGATGTTTTTTTAGCGACTGGTTTTTTCTTGGTAAGCTTCTTAGCTGGTTTTGAAGTTACTTTTTTCTTGGTTGCTTTTTTTGCTTTTGGTTTCTTTTTTGCTGCCATGGCTTTTTGGTTGGTTGGGATGAGGTTTAGTGATTGATAATCTATTCACTACCTAAGTTAGTGGTGAGTCTTTAATCTGGAAAGTATAAAATGATATAAATTCAAATTGTTAGATTATTTATAGTTGGTGATTTGATGAACTTATTCAAGTAAATCACTTGTATCTACTCATTGTTAGAAGTTTAAGTCAAGGGTAAAACTATTGGCTGTGGCGGTGGGGGGATGTTGGTGATGGATTAGGGTGTGTTTTTTGTGTTAGGTTTTAGGAGTGATGGTTCTATCTTTGTTAGGTTGTCCCAGAGTGATTTGTTGTTTGGTGGGCCGTGATAGGAAATTTTTCCTTCTTTTGTGATGATGACGATGGTGGGTAGGTCTGATATGCGAAGTTGTTTAGCTAGTGATTTTTTGTTAGAGTCCATGAGCCATATGCTGGGTAGTTTATTGGCTGCGTGAGCTATGGATTCTTTGGCTGCGGTTACGAGTTGTTTGTCTTGTCCGGTGATGATGGATGCGAATGTTACTTTGGAGTTTTGGCATTGTTTGGCGAGGTTTTCTATTATGGGGTAGGTGGTGTCTGGTTGTTGGTTCCATGGAGACCAGAATCTGAGTATGACGGCTTCTTTGTTATTGATGAGTTGTTTGAATGTGGTTGAGTTAGGATCGAGAAGGTTAGGGATGATTCTATCTTGTTGGATAGTGATTTGCTTCATGATTTTTTTGTTTCTGTGGTTTGTGATGTGATGTGAGAATGCAGATGCTGTTTCTGGGCTAAGCCAGTATGCTTCTGTGATGTGTTTTTTGAATTTTACGTGATCCTTGTTGTGGAGGGCTTGGAGTGCGAGGGAGTATTGGATGACTGATTGCCATTGTTCTTTCGTTGCGAAAATTTTTGATGTGTCGAGGTTGAATTTGTTGAGGTGTTCTTTGAATGTTTCGCTTAGTGATGCGATGCCTTTGTTGTTTTCGTTATCGACGAAGAATAGGAATGTGGCTTCGAGGATGATTTGTTTGTGGATGCCGAGTTTGGTTGCTTTGGTGACAGCGTTTTGGAATTTAATTTTGTCTCTTTCTGTGAAGAGTTCTGCTTCGCATTTTTGGATTTGTTCTTTTAGGTTTTGTTTATTTGCGTTTAGCGTGAGGTTGGCGGTTATGAGTGCTATTAGGATTAGGTAGATTGGTTTCATGGTTTTATTTGGTGGGTTAAATATAAAAGGTGATAACTAGGCTGTTAGAAACAGATTCGTTATCACCTTTTGTGAGGTTTATATTGTTGTGGGTTGTTGTTATTTTATCTGGTTGGGATGACGAGTTTTTGACCTACCCAGATGGTGTCTGATGTTAGGTTATTGGCTTGGCGGATATCGTCACCTGTGACGTTATATTTTCTGGATAGTCCCCAGATGGTGTCCCCTTTGATTACTGTGTGTGATGATGCGATTCCACTGGGTTCAGGTGGTAGCGGAGTGTATGGTTTATCTGGGTTAGGTAGGTTTTGAACGATGGGTGGTGTGTTTTGTACTTCTGGGATACTCTGGTAGGGGGCTCCTGTTTCTCCGTTATTTCCTGGGACTGCGTATGGGTTAGGGTTGTTGTTTGCTGATGGTGCGCCGTATGGGTTTGTTGCTTGTGGAGTTTTAGTGGTGGTGGCTTGGGCTTGAGCTTGTTGTTTTTTAAATGCCTCGTATGCAGGGTCTATTGGAGTGCATGAAGAGGATAGGGCTAAGGTGGCTGCGGTGGCGCTTATGGCTACTGTTTTAATTATGTTATGAGTATTCATTGCTGTTATTTTAGCATTTAAATGCTTAATGTAAACTAACTATTTTTTGTGGATGTGAGGAGGTGTTTTGGATGTGGGGATTTTTGGTTTGTGCTTTTTGTGGTTGTGATTAGTTTTCTGGCATGTCAATCGATGTTAAATTACTCAGTAGGATATGTAAGGCTCCGGGAGCACCTGGATTTGAAATTGAAATAAGGAAGTTAGTGCTGTCTGAGCTCGAGGGCTTGGTAGATGAGGTGCGGGTAGATAATATGGGGAATGTGATAGCACTTAAGAGGGGGAAGAGTGATGAGAAGAAGAGTATGGCGGCGGCGCATATGGATGAGATAGGTTTTATTGTATCGCATATTGATGATAAGGGTTTTGTGCGGTTTAATCCGCTTGGTGGTTTTGATCCTAAGACGTTGACGGCGCAGAGGGTGATTATACATGGAGTTGAGGATGTGGTGGGTGTGATGGGGTGTAAACCGATTCATATTATGAAGCCTGAGGAGCGGGGTAAGAAGATGGAACTTTCTGATTTTTACATTGATACTGGTTTGAGTAAGGAGCAGTTGGATGAGGTGATTGAGGTTGGGAGTCCGATTACACGGGAGAGGGAGTTGATAGAGTTAGGAGACTGTGTGAATGTGAAGTCTCTAGATAATAGGGTTTCTGTTTTTGTTTTATTGGAGACGTTGAGGTCGCTTAAGAAGAGCCGTAGGAAGCCGGCGTATGATTTTTATGCGGCGTTTACGGTTCAGGAGGAGGTGGGGATACGTGGAGCGAATGTGTCTGCGATGGAGGTGAAGCCTGATTTTGGTTTTGGTTTGGATACGACGTTGGCGTGCGATACTCCGGGAGTTCCGCCGCAGGATGTGATTACTCGATTAGGGGAGGGGGCTGCTATTAAGATAATGGATAGTTCTACGATTTGTGACTATAGGATGGTGGCATACATGAAGAAGGTGGCTGATGAGAAGAAGGTGAAGTGGCAGCATGAGTTGCTTCCTGCTGGAGGTACTGATACTGCGGGCTTGCAGAGGATGGTTCCCGGGGGGTCTATTGCTGGGGCTATTTCTATTCCTACTCGATATATTCACCAGTCGATAGAGATGGCTCACACTGCGGATATTGAGAACTGTATAAAATTACTTGTGGCATGTGTCTGTGATTTGGATAAGGGGGACTGGGAGTTGTAGGAGGGGGTCTGGTGTGTCTGCCTGCGATTTTATGTGGGCAGGCATATTTATGGTTGTTGTTATCGTTATTGTTATCGTTGACATGGGTGGTGTCTGTGTTTAGTTGGTTGCTAATGAAGGAATCATTTAATCCTTATGAGGCGGGTCAGTCGCATTTAATTGCTGGTGATGGTGGTGGTGATGCTATCAAGGGTGTGCCTGTGTCTGAAAAGGCTATGGGTAAGATGTTTGCGACTAGGGTGTGGGTGGTGATTGTTTTGGTTGGTCTGGTGGTTAATTTGGGTTTAAATCTGTATGAGATTTATGTCAGTGTGTCTGTTGCTGGCGGGTATTTTTTTCAGGAGGAGTTGATTGGGGTGTTTGTTTCTGTTGTTTTTGGGGTGATTATGACGGTATTTGTTGCGCGTTATTGCAAGGCGCTGGGGCGATTTAAGGAGAGAGCTACGGAGGAGAGTTTTGAGAGAGTTGTGGTGACGCAATCAAAGGTTTGGAGGGTGTTTGGTGTGTTATTATTAAGTTGTATTGTTTTTATTCTTATGATGATGATGGTAGGTTTGATTCTAGCTTTTAGAGTATAATATTATGGAAAATCCTTACGATGAGGTTTCAAAGTCCTCAGATTTTGAAAAAAATATGGGTCGGGCGGCACTAGGAGATTTTTCTAGTTTATCTGATGGGCTTGAAGCAAACTCTGTGGCTCAGGCTGAACTTTACCGTTCAAAGGGGTGGGTTCGGTTCTTGAGTGTGATTTGTTTTATTTATTTTGGGGTAATGGCTGTGGCTGCTATTTGGGTGACGGTGATGTCACTGGCTGTGGCAGGAGGTAGTGCGTTTTTTGTTGTTTTGATTATTATAGTTATGGGGTTTGTTGTTTTTAGGGTGGCTTTAGTGATGTCTCTTATTTCTAGTGCGCTAAAGAGGCTAGAGGGAAGTCGCTCGTTTTGGGATTTGGAGGCGGTGATGGGTGAGAATTTGAAGGTGTGGCGGATAGTTGGTATTTTGAGTTTATTGGGTGTAGTTTTAAGGTTTCTCAAGTTGTGATTATTAGTGGATGTTAGTGGGTGGGCTATTAGTAAGGGTAGGTTAAGTATATTATGTTGCTTTTGATGGCTTGGTTTTAGGTGTTTACTGAGGTTCTGAAATAACTCGAAAATAAGCTTGTGAAATTTTTCACAAGCGGATACAAGCAAGTCATCTAAGCATTATAACTCATGGCTAATTACTTTCCTCGCTGGACAAATATAATACCTCTGAAAATCGCAATATGCATTGGTGCGCTTGGTATGGGGGTTGTCACGGCATTCACCTATTACGGAACTCCAGAGGCTCAGCGTGTAGGTTACATGCCTGATCAGCCTATTCCATTTGATCATGAACTTCATGTTACTCAGTTGGGTTTAGATTGTAGGCATTGTCACAGTTTCGTTGAGAAGACTGGTCATGCGAATGTTCCTACGGCGAATACATGTGCTAATTGTCATGATAAGGGAGGCATTCAGTCAGATAGTCCAAAATTGGCACCGTTGTTTGATGCGTTGGAGTCTGGTGAGCCTATTAAGTGGGTGCGTATTCACAAGGCGCCTGACTATGTTTATTTTAATCACTCTGCGCATTTGGGGCGTGGGATTTCATGTGTTGAGTGTCACGGTCAGGTAGATGATATGAAGGTTGTTTATCATGCTAAATCATTGAGTATGGGGATGTGTATTGATTGTCATAGGAGTCCTGAGGAGGCGCTTAGGCCTTTAGAGCAGGTGTTTAACCTTAAATACAAGGCTGCTGACTATCTAAAGAAGAATGCTTCAGCTGCAGAGCAGGTAACTGCATACATGAAGAGTAACGATCTCGATTTGAATATAACTAAGAGTGATGACGCGCAGAGGGCTATGGGTCTGATGCTGAAGGATCACTGGAAAGTGCAACCTAAGGAGAGTTGCTTCACTTGTCATAGATAATTTTCCACTACAATTTAATTTAATTTTTCGTCAGAAATGAGCAAACGTAAATGGCATCACCCAGAGGTTCCTGCAGAGGAGCGAGGAATAAAGGCATGGCGTAGCGCCGGAGAACTTGAGGATACTCCTGGTATGCGCCAGTGGGTGGATAAGGAGTTTCCGCGAGCTGCTGAGATGATGCGTGATGAGGATGATCAGGAGAATTCGCGTCGTGACTTTTTGAAGCTGATGGGGGCTTCTACTGCACTTGCTGGTTTAGGAATGGCTTCATGTCGCAGACCTGAAGCATTGATTGTTCCTTACCTTGATTCGGTGGAGTGGACGATTCCAGGTAAAGTTACTTATTATGCTACTTCAATGCCAAGTGCGACTGGGGCGATACCTTTGGTGGCGGCAAATCATGAGGGGAGGCCTACTAAGTTGGAGCCAAATAAGAAGAATCCTTCATCGAATGGTGTGGATGCTAGGACGCAGGCGTCTATTTTGGGGCTGTATGACCCGGCGCGGTCACGTTATTTCTTAGAGGGAGGTAAGTCTATTACTAGGGCAGCTGGTATAAAAAAGTTGGATGCATTTACTAAGGGTGGTAAGTTTGGTATTGTTTTTGGTGAGGATGATTCGTTAACGCGGACGGCGCTAATGGAGAAGATTAAGGCGAAGCATTCAGGTGCTAAGTTTTATGCATATGAGGCATTGGCTGGAGCAGGTAAGAAGGCTTCTGATGCGGGGATTTTCGGGAAGCATGCTGTTGTTAAGGCTGATTTTGCTAAGGCTGGTAAGATTCTTTCGCTGGATTGTGATTTCTTGGAGCTTGATTTACAGGGAGAAACCAAGGCTTTCTATGATCGACGTCGTCCAGAGGGTGAAGGTTATAACAATGATCCTATAGCGTATCAAAAGGAGCTAAATCGCCTTTATTGCGTGGAGCCAACTTATTCTGTTACAGGAGGTATGGCTGATCATCGTGCGCCTCTAGCGCCGAGTCAGATGGGGAGGTTTATTGGATTATTAGCGAGTTTTGCGGGAGTAGGTCAGGCGCCATCAGAGGCGTTTGATGCGAGTAAGACGAAGTGGGCTAAGGCTTGTTTTGAGGATTTGAAGTCTGGAGGTGGTGTTATTCTTTTGGGGAGTCGTTATGC
Organism: uncultured Verrucomicrobiales bacterium; assembly: GCA_937934595.1. GTDB lineage: Bacteria > Verrucomicrobiota > Verrucomicrobiia > Verrucomicrobiales > Akkermansiaceae > Rubritalea. Next base: position 7,827 of record CALGZA010000031.1, read on the forward strand.
TAAGGAGTTGCATGATGTTGTTTTCCAAATTAATACTGCTTTAAAGGCTTATTCATCTGGGGTTTTGGTTGCTCGTAAGGGTAGGCAGCACGCTGATCTAGGGACAATGCAGGATTTTGCTAAGGATGCGGGTTCTCTTGATACGGTTATTTTGATGACGCCAGCTAATCCAGTTTATGAGAACCCAGTTGTGAATGGTAAGTCATTCACAGAGTTGGTTTCTGGTAAGAATTTGGTTCATTGGGGTGATCAGGTGAATGCTTCTGCGAATGCTGCGGCATTGCATATTCCTGCGGCTCATTATTTAGAGAGCTGGGGAGATGGATTTAGTGGTAACGATGGGCTTTATACTGTTGTTCAGCCGATGATTTATCCGTTGTATGGTGGGATTCAGGCGCTTGAGTTGCTTGTTGCGCTTGGGCAGGATAAGATGGATTTGCATGATTCTTCAGATACGGATGCGGTATCTCCAGGTTATGATGCTGTGAAGTCAGTGTTTGAGTCAAAGGTTAAGCCTGGGGGAAGTGCTGCTTCCAAGGCGGAGAGTTGGGGCACGCTTTTGAGGTCAGGTTTTTATCAAGATTTCAAGTATGATGTTGTAGCAACTGGGAAAGCACCTAGCTCTCGTATTAAGGTTGAGTCTGTGCCAGGGTCTGCGAGTCAGCCGGATATAGTATTTGCAACTGATTACTCTGTTTTTGATGGTCGCTACGTAAACAATTCATGGCTTCAGGAGGCGCCGGATCCGATTTCTAAGCTTACTTGGGATAATGCGGTTTATATGTCACCGAAGACGGCGAAGGATTTGGGGCTTTATGAGGATATAGTTGAGCTAGAGAAAGAGGAGAAGGCTTGGTGGGCTAATTTAGGTATACCGACTGAGACTGGTGTTAAGACAACTTCGGTTTCTGAAGATGGTGAGGGTCCTAGTTTATTTGGTCCTATGGTGAAGTTGACTGTGGGGGATAAGAGTCTTGATGCTGTAGTTATTGTAGCATTTGGTATGGCTGATAATGTGGTTTCATTACCACTTGGTTATGGTCAAGGCTATGACAAGCACTGGAGAGAGAATTTCATAGGTAATAAGCAAGATTATGTTGCTGATGCTGCCAATGTTTCATCAGTGGGTGTTAATACAGGATTCAATGGTTATTCACTGAGGGGAGCGAGTGATTATTATGCAGGTGGAATTACTTTGGAGAAGATTGTAGACCGTCGTTATAAATTAGCGAGGACGCAAGAGCACCACTCCATGTATGGGCGTGCGTTAGCTCGTGAGATCTCTACGATGGATACTGAGCCAGATGGGCATGAGCACAAGAAGGATTACAAAAAGCAGTTAGAAACAGTTCGCTTACAAGGCATGGACTCACACATTCCTCAGAATGTGGATCAGTATAAGCCTGTGGGTAATGCTAAGGACAAGAATGGAGACAAGATAGACCGTGAGCATTTGTGGGATAAGTCTCATCAGTGGGCGATGTCTATTGATCTTAGTACTTGTACTGGATGTAGTGCTTGTTTAGTGGCATGTCAGGCGGAGAATAATATACCTGTGGTGGGTAAAGTTCAGGTAGCTATGGGGCGTGAGATGCATTGGATTAGGATGGATCGTTATTTTGCTGAGTATCATGATCATGGAACGGATGAGAATGGTGATTACAAGAAGCATGAGGCGGTGAATCCATCTGAGGACTGGGATAAGCCCTTGGAAATGATTCCTAATCCTGTTGCTTGTGTTCAGTGTGAGAGTGCTCCATGTGAGACTGTATGTCCGGTAAATGCGACGGTTCACTCTGAAGATGGTCTTAACACTATGGCGTATAACCGTTGTATTGGAACACGTTACTGTGCGAACAATTGTCCTTATAAGGCGAGACGCTTTAATTTCTTCGATTACAATAAGCGTAACCCATTACTCCATAAGAATCTTTACAAGGGTCCCTTTGGTGAGAAGCAGCAAGGAGATGCGAAGTCACTGCAGCGTAACCCTAATGTATCGGTTCGTATGCGTGGTGTGATGGAGAAGTGCACATACTGTGTGCAGAGGCTGCAGACGGCTAAGATCGATGCGAAGCAGAATGTTAAGCGTGGTGTTCAAGAGTCAGGCAAGCCGTCTACTCAGTTCAAGGTAGATCATGAAATGTTAATGGCGCCGGCTAACAGTGTAACAGTAGCATGTCAGGACGCCTGTAGTGCGGGAGCGATCATGTTTGGTAACCTACTTAATAAGAAGGATAATATCCAGAAGACGAAAGCGCTAAGAGAAGAGGATAAAGATTTACCGTCACACGTGCAGGGTGAGTTTAATAACCCTAGAACTTACGATTTACTCAGTTACCTAGGGACACGTCCAAGGACATCTTACATGGCACGAGTGAAGAATCCGAATCCGAAGATGGCAGGTGCTACTAATGTGGGTAGAGCGACTATCAACATGCACTAGGATTTGAGGACGCGGATAACATTTATTTAGTATTTAATAGAAATTCAACGAAATGGCAGATAACGAAAACAAGGCAGAGGAAAACGATGGCAGCATCACTCTTCCCGTATTTGAGCGCGAGAAGCTGATACTTAATCAACGTTCTTATGCTTGGATTACCGACCGTATTGCAGGAATTGTGGAGAAGCCTCAGCCGTTGTTATGGTGGTTGCTCTTTATTCCATCATCACTTATTGCTTTGATTGGTGTTGTAGGAGGATTGACCTATTTGGTTTCAAGTGGTGTGGGTGTTTGGGGTAATACTAACCGCACAATGTGGGGTTGGCCGATTGTTAACTTTGTTTTCTGGATTGGTATAGGTCATGCAGGAACATTGATATCGGCGATTTTGTTTTTGACGCGTCAGAATTGGCGGACATCGATTAACCGAGCAGCGGAGGCGATGACGATTTTTGCGGTTTGCTGTGCGGGTATTTTCCCAGCATTCCACGTTGGACGAGTATGGATGGCTTGGTTTTTAGCGCCGATACCGAATGCTAATGCTATTTGGCAGAACTTTAAGTCGCCGCTTCTTTGGGATGTTTTTGCGGTATCTACGTATTTTACTATTTCTTTGATATTCTGGTATCTGGGCATGGTTCCTGATTTGGCAACGATCCGTGATAGGGCTAAGCCTGGGTTGCGTAAGTTTTTCTATGGTTTATTTTCTCTTGGTTGGAGGGGTGGTAACCGCCAGTGGAGTCACTATGAGATGGCGTATCTTTTACTAGCTGCTTTATCAACACCGCTTGTTTTATCGGTTCACTCTATCGTTTCTTTTGACTTCGCTACATCGACTGTTCCGGGGTGGCACACTACGATTTTCCCGCCTTACTTTGTGGCAGGGGCGATTTTTGGTGGATTTGCAATGGTTATGACAATCATGATTCCAGCTCGATCCATCTATAATCTGCATGACATGATCACGATGAAGCACATCGAGAACATGAGTAAGATCATTCTCGCTACTGGAACGATCGTTGGATATGCGTATCTGATGGAGCTTTTTGTAGCATACTATTCTGGAGGTAAGTATGAGATGGAAGCGTTCAAGCTACGTATCACGGGGCCTTACTGGTGGGCTTATGTGGTGATGATGTTCTGTAACGTTATAGCACCTCAGGCGTTTTGGTTTAAGGCGTTCAGGGAGAATCTCTGGGTTGTTATGGGTGTTTGTATGCTGGTTAATATTGGCATGTGGTTTGAGCGATTTGTAATTATTGTGACTACACTTCCACGTATGTGGCTACCAGGTGACTGGAAGTATTATGAGGCGTCTCATGTGGATGTATTGACCTTTGTTGGGACTATAGGAATGTTCCTGACTCTGTTCTTACTATTTTTACGCTTCTTGCCATGTATAAACATAGCTGAGGTGAAGTGGACTCTTTTGGAGAGTGATGCACACTTTGATGACAAGCAGGCGCACCCGGATGAGGGTGTTAAGACACAAGCTGCCTATCAGTATGAGATAGACGACAATGGGGAGCACCGCAATATGGAGTGCTAGGTAGGCACAGATAAACGATTTATTTTAAAACAACTAACCCAATCACAAGACAGTGAGCACATCAGTAAAAAGAGTATACGGTTATCTAGCCGAATTCGAAAGCGCATCAGCCCTCTATAAGGGAGCTGAGAAGGTGCGTGATGCCGGATTTAAGAAATGGGACTGTTATTCCCCCTATCCTATTCATGGGATGGATGATGCGATGGGTATGAGGCGTTCTATTCTGCCTTACTTCGTGTTTTTTGGTGGATCTACTGGATTGCTTACTGGATTTAGTTTGGCTTACATCACACAAGTGGTGATTTATCCGACAGTGGTTCAGGCTAAGCCATCAAATATATTTACGACATCGGCGTTTTTTCCGATCATGTTTGAGCTAACGATCTTGTTCTCAGGATTTACGGTTTTGTTCTGTTTGTTAGGGCTTATGGGGTTACCGAGGTTGAATCATCCGTTATTTGCGAGTCGTCAGTTTCACCGAGCGACTGATGATGGTTTTTTCATAGCGGTAGAGGCAAGGGATCCTAATTTTTCACCTGAAGACACAAAGGCTCTGCTTGAAGAAGCGGGGGGGACCAATATAGAACTCGTCGAAGAAGAAGATTAAACTATTTATATCATGCGCTACTTTTTTCTCATATATGCACTCGTTGTCGTTTTTGTTGTAAGCATCTTCGGCTTTAGAGGTAATAAATTCAAGCAACCGCCTATCCGTATTTTTCCAGATATGGATGATCAGGACTATGTAAAAGCACAGAAGCCGTCTAACTTTTTGAAGAGTGGGATGGGAGCACAGCGGCCAGTGACTGGTACGGTTCCTTTAGGTCATGTTGCTATTGAGGATGCAGATTCTGAGTTACGAGGGTATGGTAACAAAGAGACTTATCTTCATACTGGTAGGTTTAATGAGACGAACTTTGGAAAAGGTTTGCCTAAGGAGCTTGATTTAGGAGACGCCAAGAAAGTGACTGCTTTGGTAACGCGAGGTCAAGAGGTCTATGGGTTCAAGTGCGCGGTATGTCATGGTGCGTCAGGAAATGGAGTAGGCACTGCCAAGGTGAATGGTTTTCTTTCAACTATTAGCAACCTTAGGACAAGCAGTTTAGTAGAAGGTAGTATGTATGACGTCATAGTAAACGGCAGGGGTAATATGGGTCAGCAGGGCAGAGACCTTACACTATATGATCGCTGGGCTGTGATAGCATATGTAAAGATGCTACAGGCGAGTGCGAAGGCTGACTATAGTAACCCGAAGATCAAAGAGATATTCGATGCAGGTAGCGAGAAATAATCATTTTCATTTAATCAACAACCACACAATTTAATTTAACAGTCCCATGGCACACAACGTCACATCTAAGGACCTCCCGGTGAAGGGAGAGAAGGTAAAGTCTGGTGATCTAGCCTTACCTAAGCTGATCTCACTGATTGCATTTGCTGTAGGAGCAGTGCTTAGTGTATTTCTTTTCACGAATGATACATTTGGAGATGGGTATTCCTATTCTTGGCTGTTCGCTTTTATGTTTTTCATATCGTTAGCGTTGGGTGGGTGTTTCTGGGCGACCTTACATAATGTGACTAATTCTGGGTGGGGTGTTTCTGTGAGACGTTTGATGGAGAATCTAGGATTTGTTTTTCCGTTCATGGCGGTTATCGCTATTCCATTGATGATACCTTCTGTTCAGAATGATTTGTATGAATGGATGGAGAGTCACAGGGAGGTGGCTCATCAGTATGTTGATGAGAATGGTGATGTGCACAGGAATGCCGCGCCGAGGAATCAGATCATTACATTGGATCATGCGCATGTTCCTAAGCATGATCATGGTGCTTATACTTCTCCTGACGCTCAGACTTTCAAGGCTGCACACAAATCACTGCTAGCTGCTAAGAGCTGGTATATGAATTTACCGTTCTGGTTGTCACGTGTGATAGGATTTTTTGTTTTATTAGGTCTTGGTATATGGATTCAGAGAAAGTTATCTATTGATCAGGATACAGATCCGAAGCCAACCTGTGATCGATTAATACTGACACGTCGTTTATCCTGTTTAGTCATGCCGATTTTTGCTGTGGTAGCGACTTTCATAGCTTTGGACTTCATGATGGCGCTTGATTACAAGTGGTTTTCGACCATGTATGGGGTGTATTTCTTTGCTGGTTGTGCTTTGAATTCGATGGCTGTGTTGATTCTTACGCTGACGTGGTTAAGGAGTAAGGGGTATTTACAGATAGTAACTAGCAAGGAGCATTATCACATTATGGGTAAGTTGATGCATGCGTTTGTGATTTTCTGGGCTTATGTATCTTTTTCACAGTTCATGCTAATTTGGTATGCTAATATAACTGAAGAAACGACTTACTTCATTTTGAGAAATACTGGGCCGTGGTGGCTGGGAAGTATGTCTTTGACTTTCCTTCATTTTGCACTGCCGTTTGTATTGCTCCTACCTCATTATGTGAAGAAGTCTACGAAGCTAATTGTTCCTATATGTGTTTATCTTTTATTGATGCACGTGGTTGATCTATACATTGCAGTGATTCCGGAGCGGGGTGTTTCTTTGACTCGTGGTGAGGATCTGTTTGTAGCACATCATGCATTTTGGGGTGACATTATAGCGTTTATTACTGTGGGAGCGTTTTTCACATATGTGTTCCTTCGTAATTTGGGAAGTGCTAACATTTATCCGAATCGTGATCCACGTATATTGGAGTCATCAAATCTTCATAACTAAATTTAAAAGAAACTAACATTATGGAAGCTAATCAACGCGACACACCGTTACGCCGATTCAATACTTTTTTCTGGGGGCTTGCTCTCTTTCTGGTATTTGGGATTGCTTGTTTTGTGATAAAGAATTTTATACATAATGATGCGAAGTATGATGCTGCTGATGAGGCTGGGAGAGCGCGAGTATTGAAGCGTGAGCAGGTGGAGAAAGAGCAATCAGCTCTATTGAGTTATAAGAAAGAGGGGAATTCCGTTCAACTGCCACCTAGCGCTTTATTTAGTATTGCTGGTGAGTTACTTGGCACAGAGCCTGAAGACTCTGGAGTTCCTCATAATAAGACATTCAAGTAAGAGTTTACCGTATTAACCATTTAGACGAACACAAATAATTTCATGTCAACAATAACGAGTCCAGTCCTAGAAGACACGAAGCTGAGAGCTGATATAGATCGTTCTCTGCGTCATCCTGTGATGTTTTTCTTTGCTAGCGGAGCAGTATGGTTAGCGATATCCCTTCTTTTAGGGACTATGGCATCCATAAAGACACACGCACCAGATTTCATGAGCTGTTGTTCATTTCTGAATTATGGGCGGACAATGCCTGCTCATATGAGTGCATTGATTTATGGCTGGGGAGCGCAGGCTGCGTTTGGGGTAATCATATGGTTGATGTCTCGCTTGTCACGGCAGGAGTGTAAGAAGTCAGGCATTATATTAGCTGCTGGGCATTGGTGGAATTTGATGGTAGCCATTGGGACGGTATGTGTATTATCAGGTTCAGGCACGGGTGTGGTTTGGATGGCGTTTCCTCAAGCGATAATGATATCTTTAGTGCTGACTTATTTTTTCATAGGCATATGGGCGGTGATTGCTTTTCGAGTAAGGAGAGGTGGTCATATTTATATTTCGCAGTGGTATCTACTGGCTGCATTATTTTGGTTTCCCTGGGTAGTGATTTCAGGATTAATGTTTGGTCAGCTTTTCTTGGGTGACGGTGATGCCTTGATGGTGACAGCGTCAACTGCTTGGTTTAGGTCTGCCTTGATGTTTTTGTTCTTCACTCCTGTAGCGGCTGCATCAGCGTATTATATAGCGCCTAAGGTGACTGGGCGTCCTGTTTACTCATACCACTTGGCTATATTTGGATTTTGGGCATTAGCGATTGTAGGGCCATGGACAGGTATGGACAGGATGATGGGTGCTCCCATTCCTGCCTTTATGCAATTTTTGAGTGCGGGAGCTGCTGTATTATTAGTTGTTCCAGCGATAGCGCTCTTTATAAACATTATCAAGACGGCTGCTAGTAATAAAGATGCACTGGCTCATTCACCTTCTTTACGATTTACTGTAGCTGGCGCTATGGGGATGTTGATATTTACTTTAATGGGAGCTGTGATGTCATTACCATCGGCGCTCAAGTATACACAATTTTCGATAGCTCAGTATGGTCTTGAGTTGACTGGTTTACTGGGGTTCTTTTCGATGTGTATGTTTGGAGCTATTTATTTTATTGTTCCGCGTATAACGAACCGTGAGTGGATATCTGCTAAGATGATTAGTCTGCATTTCTGGTTATTTATCTATGGGATAGTTTTCATAGCTATTTTCTACACATTTCTTGGTGGATTCATGCATGGTTATGCACTTGAGCAGGTAGGTGAGTCTATCATGGCTTCCTCTGGGAGACTCTATCCTTATGCAATTGGTCTCACTACGGGGTTTGTTTTTCTATTGTTTGCTATCTTTATGTTCTGTTGCCACCTGTTGTTTATGTGGTTGAGGCTTGGGAGAAGGAGCAATCATCCCACACTTTTGTCGAGCCATTCACCGTCAATGCCTCATGGGCCTGAGGGTGATCTGGATAAGCTAGAGCCGATGGATAGCAATCAGGTAGCGCACTAATACTTCTTAATTATTTTTCACCTAAAAGACATACGATGACAGTTAAAACATTTTTCTACGGACTTATTGCCAGCTTTGGAGTGCCATGGCTTGTTATGCTTGTTGTGCCCTATGGGTCTATGCGTTCCATGGAGCCAGTTCGTTATGACGAGATAAATGATGAGCGTACGGATCTTTTTCAAGCGAAGCGTAGTGGTAGGACTAGTAATGGGTCATTGGTATATGCGCAAGAGGGATGTGCTATGTGTCACTCACAAGTGACTCGGCCTAGTTATGCTGGTGTAGATGTTTTCCGTGAGGGCCAGGGAGGGACTAAGAGTCACCCAGAGAGAGGTGACACACGAAGGATTACGCATGCATGGGATTTTGAGAGAGAAGACAGGGCGCATATAGGTGAGGCTAGGATAGGTCCTGATTTGGGTAACTTTGGTAATAGGTTAGCAGCGCTGGAGGTTTCTGAGAATGAAGCGACTGCAGTTGCTATGGGTGTGAAGATAGTGAAAGAAGATAAGTCTAGGTTGACACAAAAGGAGATCATAGCAGCTCTTGGTGACAAGGCTTTTGACAAGGAGCTATATCTTTATAAGCACCTGTATAATCCAAGGGAGGAAGGTCTGAATGACCCTGGTGATGAGAATGCATGGTCAGTTTGTCAGTCGAATCCTCAGTTTTTCAAGAAAGTAGGTAATTTTGGACAAGGAGCGGCGACAGCTGTAGATGTTAAAGATGGTCAGCAAGTAGTAGCGAATGATCGCTGCAAGTCTTTAGTTAACTACCTCATCAATCTCAAGAAAGATGGAGCTGTTCCTTATGCAATGCAGTATGCAAAAAATAAGAAGAAAGCAGGTAAGTAGTATTTGCATACTTGATAATTCCATCGTAAGTCACCCGTATTAATAGAAAATTTAACAATATGTCAGTTCAACCCATAGATCCGAAAAAACCTGATCTAGAAGAGTCCGTCAATGTAGCTGAGCAGCATGCTGCTGTAAAAAATGCTTCGTCAGCTGCGGCACGAGAGCAGCAACTCCGTGAGAATGGTTTAGAGCCAGTTTCTATATGGATATTTATTGCTGTTAGTTTAGTAGCTATTGTAGCTGGTAGCGTGTTATTTAGTAGTAATAATTTGTTTGGATATGATAAGTTTGTAAAATCTGGGTATGTTCAGGATGATGAGGTAAGTAGTGAAGTGCTGGTGCCTAAGGGTGATGTGGAGTCTGTATATATGGTAAAGGGCGCTGGAATCTATAAGCAGTGTATGGGATGTCATCAACCTGATGGAAAAGGGAATGCGAGCTATCCACCGCTGGCAGGTTCTGAGTATGTCATTGATTCTCCTGTATCTGTTCTTATGGCTGTGATCAACGGAGTTGATGGGCCTATAACAGTAGCTGGTAAGAATTACTCTGGGCAGATGGCTAAGCAGATTAACAAGAGTACGAGTAATTTGGAGTTAGCCTCTTTGGCATATTTCTTGCAGAACAGTTTTGGTAACAAGGTTGGCAAGATTTATACTCCTGATCAAATGGAGCAGATTAAAATCCTTAATAAAGACAGGTCAGAAGGCTACTGCACCGCAGCTGAACTTGACAAATACAGGGATGTTCAGCTTGAAGGAGATTTATTTGAGCCTGGCACGATTATCAATAAGAAGACTGGAGAGGTCATTGCACCAGAGTAGTGACGAAGGATTTTAAAACTATCAAAACAACCATACCTAATTTTTACACCCGCACACTATGAGCGCTGACGACCATCACGATCACCACAATCCTCCATTCTGGCAGAAATATTTATTATCGACCGATCATAAAATGATTGGGATGCAATACGGTATCACTGCGTTGTTATTTTTACTATTTGGTTTTTTCCTGATGATGATGATGCGCTGGAGTATAGCGTATCCTGACGAGCCTGTTCCGACATGGATTAGCTGGGTATTTTCTGATGATTGGAAGGCAAGGTGGCTAACCTCTGGTAAGGTAGAGGGCGAGACCTATAATATGTTTGGTGCGATGCATGGGACAATCATGGTATTTTTGGGTGTAGTTCCGCTAGGATTTGGTGCCTTTGGTAACTACGTGACGCCGCTTCAGATAGGTGCTCCTGATATGGCATTTCCTAAGCTTAACTGTGCGTCATACTGGACTTATCTTGTTGGTGGTCTCATGATGTGTGGGTCTTTCTTTTTAGAGTCTGGTTCTGCTAAATCTGGATGGACAAATTATCCACCGCTATCTGCATTTGCTGATGCACAACATCCGAATCAGTTTTTCACGGGTCAGACGCAGTGGTTATTAGGCTTGGTGATGTTGATAACGTCTTCATTGTTAGGTTCTGTGAATTTCATTACGACTATTATCAACTTGAGAGCTAAGGGGATGACGTGGATGCGTATGCCTTTCTTTGTTTGGGCGATGTTAGTTACAGGTTTTCTTCTACTACTAGCGTTCCCTCCGCTTGAGGTAGCTGGCATAATGCAGCTAGTGGATAGAACAACCGGTTCTTCATTTTTCCAGCCAACTGGTCTTTACACTGATGGAGCTGCAGCTGACTATGCAGGAGGTGGATCACCACTCTTGTATCAGCATTTATTCTGGTTCCTGGGTCACCCCGAGGTTTATGTTCTATTATTGCCATCTATAGCTTGTGTAGCTGAGATCATACCAGCTAATACAAGGAAGCCGCTGTGGGGGTATAAGTCTATGGTTTATGCAGTTCTGGTACTTGGATTTTTATCCTTCATAGTATGGGCACACCATATGTATTTGACTGGAATGGGAAGCTCTGTCTCAACTTTCTTCCAGATTACGACTGTATTGATATCGATTCCGTCAGTTGTTCTTATAACCTCGTTATTGATTTCACTTTGGGGAGGATCTATACGGTTCACGATGCCGATGATCTGGGCCTGTGCGTTTTTGCCGATGTTTGGAATTGGTGGTCTTACAGGATTACCGCTTGCGTTTAACTTGGTTGATTTACACTTGCATGATACCTATTACGTTATTGGTCATTTCCACTATGTTGTAGCGCCGGGTATTCTATTTGGACTATTTGCTGGTATCTATTACTGGTATCCTAAGATGTTTGGTCGTTATATGAATAAGACGCTAGGTCATTTTCACTTTTGGCCGTCGTTGATCTTTATCAATCTCGTATTTTTCCCGATGTTACTCCAGGGAATGGCTGGTTTCCACCGTCGATGGTATAATGGAGGTGAAGGCTATTTACCGGCTGAGGGGTCTGAAGATGTTTTTGCATTGACTGTTCAGGAGTGGATTCCTCTCAATGTATTGATGTCTGTCTCTGTATTCTGTTTAGCGGCGGCACAGATTCCGTTTGTTATCAATCTATTTACTGCGTGGAAGACGGGTAAGAAGGTAGAGAATGATAATCCATGGGATGCGACAACGCTTGAGTGGGCTACACCGACTCCTCCGGGGCATGGTAACTTTACCTTTGATGTAGCAGTTTATAGAGGTCCTTATGAATACAGCCGGCCTGACTGTGATAAAGATTTCTATCCTCAGTGGCATGAGCCAAAGGAGGAAACCTCATCTGATCTAGATGCTGGGATTAAGCCAGATGAGAATCATTAATTTTACTCGAATCAATTTCAACACACACACTTATAAGACATGGAAATTCCATATATCGTAAATGCTCGTAAGGACACGGGACTGAATAACTCGAAGATAGCTATTTGGTTGTTCTTGGCATCTGAAGTTATGCTCTTTGGGGGGCTATTTTCATCCTATATTTTCCTGCGTATCTACGCAGACTACCCATGGCCAGAGCGTGCTCTTCCTGTTTTACCTGGACTGGTTAACACGTTTATATTGATAGCTTCGTCTGTTACTGTTGTTTTTGCATGGGCATCTCTTAAGTTGCTGCAATGGAGGAAGTTTGTGGGCTACATGTCATTCACTCTAGTTTGTGCTGTGGTATTTATGGTCCTGAAGGGTTTTGAGTATAATGCGAAGCTTCATCACCAGTCTATTCAGTATAATGACTGGACGTCCATTGAGGGTCATACTCATTATGATGAGAATAAGAAGGCGGATAATTATTATACTATCAATGCTACGTCAGTGGCGTTTGATCTTGGTAGTTATTATGAGCCTTATTTGGATACTATTATTGATAGCATCGGTAACAGTAAAGTGACGGCTAAATCTTCTATAGTCATCAATGATTTTGATGGTGATAAAGTTATGCGTATACCTCTTGTTAAGCAGGGAGAAGGTATTAATCTTGAAGGGGATGACGAGGGGTCATTACGTTATATTTTAGAGCTTGCTAAGGAGTCCTTTATTGAAAGCAGAAGGCATAATGAGCAGGTTAGGGAGTCTGCTCTGCGCAAGGCGTGGGCAAATGTTAAGGGCAATGATGATTTTCGTTTTAATGCTGTTGATGAATTGACTCAGTATGATAAGGCAAAGAAAGAGGCGGCTACTGAAGAAGCTGCGGCTATCGTAGAGAGCGGAGTTTATGGTACTATAGTTCCTAATGCAGGAGCACTGGAGGTAGTTGTTGATGGGGCGGAGATCAAGATTACCCCTAGTTGGGGCAAGATGTCTGTGGCTAAGCAGGGTGAGAAGTCTATGCTGAAGTTAAAAGATCAGACCGTGATCCGCGGTATAGCTGGTGATTCAGGTATTAGTATAGATGTAGATGCTGTGGATCATAGGCATTTGGTGATGAAGGCACGTGACCGCAATTATAGCCAAGAGAAAATCGATGAAATGATTGAAGATTGGTATAAGAGTCTAGGGGATAGTAAGGGTGCAGAAAAGTTACGTGAGCATTGGGTAAGTCATAAGAAGTGGCGTGAGCTCTGGGCTACGTATTTAAAAGATGAGTATGGGCCTAATGAGGATGGAGAGCCGAAGCGAGTTCCTACTGATGTTGAGTGGTACCGAGTGACTTGGAAGCATATGGTGGCTTATGAACAAATTTCACGAGATAAAGACATCGAGCTTTCATTGGACACGGTTAAGCAGTTTACGCCTGGGATGGTTGCTGGTTTTGTGGGTGCTAATCATGGCAAATACAATCCTGTAGGGGATGACGGCAAGGTGAAGGAGTCTGAACGTCACTTTCCGGTTATTCACGTAGCTAGGGAGGACATTAGATTTGAGTCTGTTTTCTCTCCTAAGATGAACAATTATTATGCGATTTACTTTACGGTTACTGGCTTACACGGTTTGCACGTGATTGGTGGGGCGCTAGTATTAGGATACTATTTATTCTTTGGTTATGGTATGTATAAGGAAAATCCTGAGTGGTTGGCTAACCGAGTTGAGGTAGGTGGACTGTTTTGGCACTTTGTTGATCTGGTATGGATCTTTGTATTCCCTATCTTCTACCTGATGTAATTTCACTTTTATTATTAACTTATAACGCAAAAAATTATGGCTGATTCACCTGAAGCGATTAAAAAATCTATCAAGCTCTATTTCTGTATTGGGATGTTGTTGTTTATGTTCACTGTTTTGACAGTGTTGGTAGCAACAGTGCCTGCGCTTGATTTTGGGGCGCATGGGTTTGACGGTATAGACGCTATTATTGGAGTGGCAATTGCTTCTGTTAAGGCTGGGCTTGTGGCTTTTATATTTATGCATCTCAATCATGAGAAGAAGGCGATCTATTGGATTTTCTTTGGAGCGATTGCATTTGCGGTGATATTGATTCTTTTATTTGCGCTCTCCTTTATCGATCCTATTATATTTAAAGGCATGATGCCAGATAGGATTGGTCAATAACCTTTGATTTTATTCACTATGTCACTTAGAGCATTCCATATACTATTTATTAGCTTCGTCTCACTATTTTGTTTGGGAGTGGCTGTATGGGCTCTGTATATGGAGAGAGATAGCTTGGATCTTGCTGTTAAGATATTAGGTTATTCCTGTGCATTAGCGGCTCTATGCCTTCCTCTTTACGGGTATAGGTTTTACAAGAAATCTGGAAGTGACTTCAACTAACTACACATTATTATGCAATTATTATTACTATTTACGAATCATCTTACTTTAGCGTGTCAGGCGTGTAGAAATGCTTTTATGCACGGTGGTAAAGATGCAGCGGGGTGGGCAATTATGGTGATGCTATGTATCATTATACCTATGCTGGCAGCTGTTGGTTATTTTGTAGTACGCATTGCAAAACGTCAGAATGCTCATGTTGACAGTCAGTTTGACGATCCTTTTTTAAAAGACAATAACTCTAAATCATAATAGAACCTATGTTTCTTCAAAATACATTTAATACTATCGCCTTTTCACCGGCTGAGTGGATGGGACTACCTAAAAATTACTCTGCTCATGGAGATTCAGTGGGTCATATGATAGATGTTGTGACGTGGTTCATGATTGCACTATTTGTTGGTTGGACTTTATTCTTTTTATATTCGTTGTTTCGTTTTTGGCATAAGAAGAATCCTGAGGCGTCCTATTATGGTGTTAAGAGTCATCTTTCTACGCATTTGGAGGTGGGAGTTATTATTGTTGAGGCGGTATTATTACTGGGTTTTGCTTTACCTTTATGGAGTAAGAGGACCGATACTTTTGAGCAGGTGCTAAAGGAGAATCCTGTTCGTGTAAGGGCTATAGGTTTTCAGTTTAACTGGAAGTTTCACTATGCGGGAGAAGATGGGAAGTTTGGTTATATTGACCGATCATTAGTGTCTGCACCTGGGGATCCTTGTATTGTGCCTGAAGATCCGAATGGGTGGGATGATTTTGTGACTGAGAAATTAAGGATACCTGTGGGTAAGCCAGTGATTCTTCAGGTGACGTCCACTGATGTGATACATAACTTCTCGATAATACCTATGCGTATTCAGTCTGATGCTTTTCCTGATAAGGATATACCGATGTGGTTTACACCGCTGGAGGAGATGGAGACATCTGTGGTCTGTGGTCAGCTCTGCGGTTTAGGACATGCTAATATGGTGTCTACATTGGTTGTGGAGTCAGAGAAAAGCTTTAATGAGTTTAGTAAGCAAAGAAGTGATGAGTCTAAGGCGGAGTCAAAGAAGCTGCATGGAGAAAAGGTAGCTGTGGCTGAGTGATCTGGTCTGTTTTTTAACGGATAGAATGCATTAATTTTTAAGGGGCTTAATTTTGTTAGGCTCCTTATTTTTTTAGTGGCGATGGTGTTGAGTGTTATCTGTTGATTATTTCTATGTATTTACTGCTGTGGTTTAGTGCGTGGTAGTGTCACATAGTAGCTATTGGAATAGTTGTGGAGTTGGTCAAAAGTCTGATTCTAGGGTGTAGGATGTTTATGTGGGTGGATTTTTAGTGTTTCATTCTTTATCTTGGAGTTACAAGGTGCTAAGGTGCTTGAATGATTAATCTATGTAAGTTGATTTTACTGCCGATGCTTTTCATTGGGGTTTTATATGGTGAGGAGAAGGTGATAAAAGATTCTGAGGGGATGGCTTGTCATGTGTATTTGCCGGATGACTTTGATGCGGGTAAGACTTATCAGTTGGTGGTGGGTGTTCATGGTTATAGAGGAAATGGAAAGCGAGCAGGGGGGCTTGCGCGTTGGGCTCAGCGTGGTGATGTGATAGTAATAGGTCCATCTTTTAGGTCTAAGGGTGATAGGCCTTATCAGAATGGGGATGGAGTTCACTCAAAGAAGTTAATAACGCTTTTTAATGAGCTTAAGAAGACCTATAAGCTTAGGGAAAAGATGTTCATCCACGGTTATTCTGGTGGGAGCCAGTTTGCGCATCGATTTGCGATGTTTCACCCTAAGTATGTGTGTGGGGTGTCTGCTCATTCTGGTGGTTCATGGGCAACGAATGGTTACGGTAAGATTAACCGCAAGGCGAAGAAGATACCTTTTGCGATCTCTTGTGGCGAAAAAGATACTTCTCGATCTTTTAAAGGAGCTATTTTGGGGCGGTTGGATTGGTTTAAGCGGTTTCGAAATGAGATGGTTAAAGGTAAGTTCTGCCATATTGGTATAGTGATACCTGGGGCTGGTCACCGACCTTCAGGGCAAGTTGACAATTTGATGCGGCAGTGTTTCCAGCTGGCTACTGGGCTTCCTGGTGGAGGAGTAGATAAACGGGTTGAGATTAGTGCAGAGTGGAAGAATCTGGGTGATCTGGCTAAGGAGGCTAGGAAGGGTAATAGTGGTTCAGTGAAGAAGGATCTTAAGGGGGGGAGAGCGGTAGTGCCTGCGCAGCTTGATAAGGTGGCGCGTAAGGCGTTCAAAATTGCGGATGAGGGGGTGGTGCCAGATGCTAAATTGATTACTTTTATGAAAAAGTATCCACCTGTTTTGTGGAAGGATAAAGATGGAGCCAAGAATTTACTGATGCAGTGTGAGGAGGCGGCGAAGCGATGGCGAGCTATGGCGATAAAGAAAAAACGTTTTAGGGGTGCTGTTTTGAAGCAGTTTGAGAATTTTAGTAAGGGGCTTATTTTGCTTTAGTTGTGCAGGTGATTTTTAAAGCTTATGTTTTTTGTTAGAATAGATCAGGCAAGGTTGATGTGAGGTATTTTAGAAAGTGTTTCAGACATATAGTGGATGTGGCTGTTTGTTTTCTATGTTTGGGTTATATATTAGTGATGATGTCTGTATGTGTTAGGAGGATGCTAACCTCACTCGCTACACCTTTATAGAAACCAAAAAATGGTGGGCAGTTGTCTGATTTTCTCTACCACTTGGTCTTTGGAGGTGAGATAGATAGTTCCTGTGAGCTCTGCGGTTTAAAGCGTTTATAGATTGTGATTACAGTGTGCAGGCATGCTTGTGAGTGATAAGTGATGGAAGTGACTTAGTAAGGTTATTTGTAGATTTGGAGATTATGGTTGTGTCTACTTTTCAGATAGTTCTTTTATTTTGACGAAGCAGGCGTTGGATCCAGAGGCAATGATTTTGCCTTCTTTATCGATGAGGTTGTATTCTGGTACAAATTTGGTTTTTTTGAATTGGCGTAGTTTTGAATTTTCTACTTTTTCTGGAAGAATGTGGTACCATGGGAGCTTGGCTTTAGCAGCCCAATTTTCTGCTGCATCTTTGCTTCTGTCTAGTGAGACTTGGAGCATTACTGTGTTGGAACTGTCTGCCAAGAGTTTGTTGTATTTGGCCACTAACTGTGGAGCACCGCTACGACAAGGTCCTCACCATGAAGCTGAAAAATAGAGCAGGTAATACTCTGGGATGAATTGGAATTCAGCTTTTTTAAGTTTGCTGCCTTTAAGTTGAGTGAGATTTTTATAAATGTTTTTAGCAATGGGTTGTTCTTCTAGAGTATCCCCAATGTTTGCCTTAGCTTTTTCTTTTTCCTCGGCTTTCTTTTTTTCTTCCTCTTCTTTGGCTTTAGTGGCGATCCAGTCTTTGTCTGCTTGAGAGAGCATGTCTATTTTAAAGGTTGTTTTACGTCCATTGCTGCGGGCGATGGTGACTTTTTTGCTGTCTGCATCGTAATTCTGGTATGTACCTCTGAATGTTTTACTTTTGTCGCTATTGCTCCACATACGGGCACATAGTTTTGTGGATAGCAGGCTGGCAACACAAAGTGAGGTGAATAATGTTTTTCTTAATAGGTTCATAATTTAAGGTGTTACTTAGTGATTCTTAATAAATTATAATAGTCGTTTTTAGGATGTCTAGTAAAAGGTTATATTTGTAGGGGATGCTAGGGTGTGATGCTTGATGAGAGGACGATGATTTGTTTTGTTTTGGGTTGCTTTTTGTTGGTGATATCTGACTGGGGGAGGTTCATGGCTAGGGTGCGTTTGGTGTATTTAGCGATGGATTTTTGGTGCTGAGTAGTGTTTGGGATGTGGATGGTGCCTTGTTTGATGATTCCGCCGAGGGGGTCTATGTATTTGATGGGGAATGAGGTGGCGTTTGAGGGGATGGATGATGGGAGCTGATAGAGGGTGACGAGGTGGCCTTCGATTTTGTTGGTTTTTAGGTGTTTGATGCTGAGGATGGGTGGGAAGCCACTTTTGAGTGAGGATTTTAGGTGTAGGTGGGTGCGTTTTAGGAGTGTGGTGTGGTTATCGTTATTTTGGGTGAAGTGGGTTGTGAGTTTGAGCTGAGGTAGCTTGAGGTTGTTGGTGTTTTGGTATTCGTTTGCTAGGTCTTTGAGGTTTATGGAGCTGATTCCTGAGTTGGGGTTCCAGCGTCTGGTGGTGGGTGTGTATTTGGATTTGGTGTATCCGAAGTTCTTGGTTATGTGATGGAACTTTTGTGCGTCTGATGTGCCGGGTATGGCTTGAGATGCTTTTTGCCATTTGGGTTTGGCGAATCTGTAGGCGTTGATGAGTGATGAGATGCCGCAGCCATTTTTGTGAATGGTGTTTTGGTTTACAGCTTTAGCGCTGGGATTAGGTGCGGTGGTGTTTCCGCTGATGACTGAGCAGTTAGTGAGGCAAAGGAGGGTGGATGCAGTGGCTAGGATGGCGATTGCATTTTTGAGGAGGGTTGTTGTGGGAGTGTTTTTCATTTGTTTTTTTATTGGAATGGTAGTCCTCCTCCTTTTCCGCCTTTTCCTCCGAGTCCTTTCATCATGTCTTGCATGCCTTCCATGCCGCCCATTTGTTGCATCATTTGTTTCATTTTTCCGCCTTTTCCACGGAACATTTTGCGCATTTCTCCGAACTGCTTGAGGAGTTTGTTTACTTCGATGATGGTGGTGCCGCTGCCTTGTGCAATGCGTTTTCTGCGGGTGCCTTTGATGATTTCTGGGCGTTCGCGTTCTTTGGGTGTCATGGATAAGATGATGGCTTCCATGTGTGCCATTTTTTTACCGCCGAGTAGGTCGGTGGGGATTTGTTTTTTGAGTTTTTTCATGCCTGGGAGCATGCCTAGGATGCCGTCTAGAGGTCCGAGGTTTTTGATCATGTTCATTTGGCCTAGGAAGTCATTGAAGTCGAATTTTCCGCTTTGCATACGCTTGGCGGCATTCATGGCGTCTTTTTCGTTGATTTTGTCTGCCATGTTTTCGACCATTGAGACGACGTCTCCCATGTCTAGGATACGTCCAGCCATGCGGTCTGGGTGGAATTCTGCTAGGTTGTCTAGTTTTTCACCTTCACCGATGTATTTGATGGGTTTTCCTGTGACGGCGCGCATGGATAGGGCTGCTCCGCCGCGGGCGTCGCCGTCAAGCTTGGTGAGGACGATGCCTGTGATGCCAACGGCATCGTCGAAGTGGGTGGCGACGGAGACGGCTTGTTGTCCTGTGGCTGCGTCTGAGACGAGGAGGGTTTCTTTGGGGTTTAGGAATTTATGGAGTTCTTTGAGTTCTGCGATGAGTTTGTCATCGATTTCTTGTCGGCCTGCGGTGTCGAAGATGAGAACGGTGCCGTTTTGTGTTTCAGCCCATTTGATGGCTTCTTTTGCGACTTTGATGAGGTTTTTTTCACCGGGTTGTGGTTTAAAGATGGGGACATCGACTTGTTCTGCGAGTGTGGCGAGTTGTTCGACTGCGGCTGGGCGGTAGAGGTCACATGCGATGAGTATAGGGCGGCGTCCTTCTTTTTTGAGTCTTTTTGCAAGTTTGGCGGAAGTGGTGGTTTTACCTGCACCGTTGAGTCCGACCATGAGGATGCGGGCTGGTGGGTTGAGGTCAAGTGGTGCTTGGTCTCCACCGAGTAGGGTGGTGAGTTCGTCGTGGAAGATTTTGACGATTTGTTCACCTGGTTTGATTGATTTGAGGACTTTTTCACCGAGTGCTTGTTCTTTGACTTTGGCGATGAATTCTTTGGCGACTGAGAATTCGACGTCTGCTTCTAGTAGCGCGAGGCGGATTTCACGGAGTGCGTCGGTGATGTTTTTTTCGGAGATTTTGCCTTGTCCTCGGAGTTTTTTGAATACGCCTTCGAGGTTATCTGAGAGTGAGTTGAACATGATGGTTGATGGTTATGTGTTGATGGATGTGGGTGTAGGGAGTGTGGATCTTTTAGTGAAAGTGTGTTATGGGAGTGCTGGTGCTGTTTTTGGGGTGTATGCGGCTTCTTTGTCAATGACGAATGTCCATTGTAGGGCAGGTTGGTAGGATTTTGAGTCGATGAGTTTCCATTGTATGGATACTGAGCATTGGTTTGTTCTGAGGCGGCGGTTTACTTTCCATTTGATGGTTTTTGTTTCTTTGTCAAAGGTGGCTGGGACGGATCCGAATCCTGCGATACGCATGGTGATGGATGCTGGGTTGAGGTTTTGTATTTTTGATAGATTTGCTGAGATGGTGGGCATTCTTTCTGTTATTTTTTCACCTGCTTCTGGGGATACTGGGTGTGGTGTTTTTTTGTGAACGATGGCACCTGATGAGCTTCTGTAGAGGGCATTAGCTGAGAATGTGGTGGCGTGTTTGAAGATGTAGTCGTGTTTATCTTCGCCTAGGATGATGTATCTTGGGATGGTGCTGTTAATGGATTTTCTGGTGACTTTTCCTGGTTTGACGGTGAAGAGGTGTTGGTAGCCGAGTTGTTTTGCTATGCTGTGCATTTCTGGTGTGTGGAGGCCGCCTGGGTAGACGTATGTGTTGATGGGTTGTTTGAATTTGTTTTGAAGGATTTGTTTTGATTTACCGAATTCGAGGTTGAGGAATTTGTTAAATGCGTCAGGTCCTCTTTTTTTTTGTTTTCTGACTGTTGATGGTGCGGGGTGTGAGACGGAGTGAGATCCGATGGAGCAGCCGTGTAGCATCATTTCTTGAATCATTTTTGTGGACATGGAGCTGCCACCGCGGTCGATGTAGTTGGTGTAGAGGTATATGGTGAATGGGAAGCCGAATTCTTTGAGTATGGGGAATGCGTCTGTGTAGACTGACTTCCAGCCGTCATCGATGGTGATGAGTATGGATTTGTCAGGGATGTTTTTTTTGCCTTGTTTCCAGAGAGTGAATTCTTGGAGTGTTATGACGTTGAGGTTGAGGTCTTTGATGGCTTGCATTTGCTGGCGGAACTTAGCAGTGCGGATACGCATTTCTGTGACTTTTTTGTTTGATGAGAAGTCGTGGTAGCCGAGGATGGAGACGCGGACGTGGTCATCGGCAGGCTCTGAGCTGTTAGCCTGTGCTAGGCAGAGATTGATAGAGATGAGTGAGCAGAGGATTTTTTGGATAATGTGCATGGGGGTGTGTGGTGTGGTCTATGTGTGTTAGGCTAATACTGGAGTGTTATAATGCAAGCTAGGAATGAGGTGTTGATGTTGTGTGAAGTAGGCTGTTGCGTTCATGGGGGAGTGTATGTATAAGGACGCTGTGATGGATAAGAAACCTGTAGTTTTAATAATAAGAGATGGATGGGGTGTTAACCCTGGTGGTAGTATGACGGCTTCTAAGGATGGAAATGCGCCTGAGTTGGCTGCGACTCCCTTTCATGATGCTTTGTATGAGAAGTATCCTAAGGGGATGTTGAGTGCGTCTGGGTTGGATGTGGGTTTGCCTGATGGGCAGATGGGAAATAGTGAGGTGGGGCATCTGAATTTAGGAGCAGGTAGGGTGGTTTATCAAGATCTTACTAGGATTAATAAGTCTATTGATGATGGTGAGATGGTGGAGAATGAGGTTTTGCAGAGGGCTTTTGCGGTTGCTAGGGAGGGTGGTAAGCGGTTTCATTTTGTGGGGTTGGTTTCTGATGGTGGTGTGCATAGTCATCAGGATCATTTGGCTGCATTTGTGAGGGCTGCTGATGATGCGGGCTTGGAGGATGTTTTCATTCATGCGATTACTGATGGGCGGGATACGTCACCTAGTGGTGGTGTGGGTTATATGGAGCGGCTACAGAGTGATATTTCTGGTACTAGTGCTAAGATAGCTACGGTTGTGGGAAGGTATTATGCGATGGATAGGGATACGCGCTGGGAGCGTAATAAGCTGGCATGGGATGCTATTGTTCTGGGGAGGGGAAGGGTGTGGGAGGACTCGGCGAGTTGTGCTGTGGCGGATGCTTACGCGAGGGAGGAGAGTGATGAGTTTATTCAGCCGTATGTTTTGGAGGCTGTAGATGAGCAGCGTATTCATGATGGAGATGTGGTGTTTTGGTTTAATTATAGGGCGGATAGGGCGCGACAGATATCTAGTGCGTTTTTGGATGGTGAGGGTTTTGAGGGTTTTGATAAGGAGGTTCATCCTGCGACGCATTATGTGACGCTGACTGAGTATGATGCTAATTATGACTGTGAGGTGGTATATAAGCCGAGTGGTATGAAGAATGTTCTGGGCGAGGTGGTGTCAGCTGCGGGTAGGACGCAGTTGAGGATAGCTGAGACTGAGAAGTATCCGCATGTTTCTTATTTCTTTAATGGTGGTGAGGAGGTTCCGTTTGCTGGTGAGGACCGGTATGTGGCTCAATCTCCTAAGGTGGCTACTTATGATTTGCAGCCTGAGATGAGTGCGCCTGAGGTTACTGAGACGTTGGTATCGCGTTTGAAGGGTTATGATTTGGTGATTTTGAATTTTGCGAATCCTGATATGGTGGGGCATACTGGTGTTGTGAAGGCTGCGATGAAGGCTTGTGTGGCTATTGATGCTGGGGTGAAGGCTGTGGTTGAGGAGACGCTTAGGTTAGGAGGTAAGTTACTAATTACTGCTGATCATGGTAACTGTGAGAAGATGATAAATGAGGATGGTTCTCCGCATACTGCGCATACTACGAATTTAGTGCATGCGATTTATGTGGCTGATAATGCTGGTTCTGTGCGTGTGAATGATGGGATTTTGGCTGATGTGGCTCCTACTTTGTTAGATATGTTAGGTGTGGATAAGCCGGAGGAGATGACGGGTAATTCGCTTTTGGGGTAGAGCTTTTGGTGGGTGATATTTTTATGAAAAGTTTTTGCTATGGCGTGGAAATGGTGTAATTTTTTTGCATATGAATATTAAACGAGTAAAATTATTTTTAGGAACCATTGCGCTAGGTTTCATAGGGACTGCTTCTGCGGTAGCTGACCATCACGGTGATAAGGAGAAGACTCCGATGCAGAAGGAGTTCAAGATAGTGAGTTCTAAGCTTAAGTATCTTCGGAAGCTGGATAAGGAGGATAAAGGTTATTATGCAGATGCGGCGAAGGCTGTGCGTGAGGCTGGAGCGGCTATGCTGCGTACGATGGCCTATAGTCCTAGTATGGTGAAGGAAATGCCAGATGGGGATGAGAAGTCAATAGCACTTGCTGATTCACGTAGGCTTATGGGTCTGACTTATGCGATTCTTTGTGAGATGGAGGTAGCTTATCTTAAGAAGGATGACAAGTTAGTGCGTGAGCTTTCTAAGAAGTGGAAGGGGCTGAAGAAAGAGGGCCATAAGAAGTATAAGGCTGACGATTAGTCGTTCTGGATGGTATTTATTTATCAAGTATCTTGTTAGGCTGTTAGATTTTCTTACGGTCTAGCAATGATGCTTTTAGTGGGTCTGATGCGGAGAGGTGAGCGATTCCGATGGCGAGTGCGTCTGCGGCATCATGAGGGGGTGTTTCTGAGAGACCTAGAAGTGCTCGGATCATGAATGCGACTTGTGCTTTGTCTGCGTTTCCGTTACCTACCACTGCTTTTTTGACTTTTTTTGGTGCGTATTCGTAGATATCTAATCCTTGTTCAGCAGCTGCGATCATGGATGCGGCTCTTGCTGCTCCCATAGATATGGCAGTTCTGATTGACTGGACGAAGATGATGGCTTCAACAGCTACTTCGTCTGGTTCGTATTGTTTGATGAGGTTTGTGAGTCCTGTTTTGACGGCAGCGAGTGCTCCTGACTGTGAGATTTTATTGGGGATGGAAATGACGCCGAAGTCGATGACGATTTGTTTGTGCTGGTCTCCTTCAAGGATAGCGTATCCTGTGTTTCTGACAGCGGGATCTATGGAAAGGATTCTCAAGGTGGTTTATCTGCGTCTGCGTTTGGGAGCTGGGCGCTTTTTACGAAGGGGCTTGGCTGGATTTTCATCGAGCATGGCTGTGTATTTGTAATCAAATCCTTCGAGTTTTTTGCGTTCTACCTTACGTTTGATGAGGACTTCTACGGAAAGTGCGTAGTCTAGTTCATCTGCTGTTAGGATAGTGAAGGCGTCACCTTCTGCTTCTGCTCGGCCTGTTCTGCCGATACGGTGGACGTAGTCTTCTGCGTTTTCGGGTACGCGGTAGTTGATGACGTGAGAGACGCTTGAGATGTCGATTCCGCGGGCTGCGACGTCTGTAGCAACGAGGATGTTGTAGGTGTTGTCCTTGAATCCTGCTAGCGCTTTCATGCGGTCTTTTTGTCCTATGTCTGAGTGCATGGCGATGACACGAGCGTCACTTTTTTCGTTTAGCATGGAGCAGACTGTGTCTGCTTCTTTGCGAGTGCGCGTGAAGATCATGAGTGACTGGTGGTCTGTTTTCTTGATGAGGGCAAGGAGAAGGTCATCACGCTGGTCCATGGATACTGGGTAGAATGCGTGTTTGATTGTGGATGCGACTTCTGAGCGTGCGATTTCGATTGATGCGGGATCGGTTAGGCAGAAGTCTGCGAATCCGCGAATGGCGGGAGGCATGGTGGCGGAGAAGAAGAGTGTTTGGCGTTTGCTGCCTTTGTGGAATCTTCTGATGGATCCATTGCGCATGATGTTTTCTTCTGCGGGCATGTTCCAGGGGCAGAGGTTTACAATTTTTCTGACTATGGGAAGGAAGCCCATGTCTAGCATGCGGTCAACTTCATCGAGGATGAGTATTTTTACTTCTCTGAATGACATGGAGCCGCGGAAGAAGTGGTCTACTAATCTTCCTGGGGTAGCGACAACGATGTCTGCGGTTTTTAGTTGGTCAAGCTGGGCGCCGTATCCGACTCCACCGTATAGGAGAGCTACGGTCATACCTGTGTGCTCTCCGTAGGCTTCAAATTGTTCTGCTACTTGGTGAGCGAGTTCTCTGGTAGGTTCTAGGACTAGGATCTGAGGTTTACCTGTTTTTGTTATTCTGCTGAGTGAGGGTAGCGCGAATGCGGCTGTTTTACCTGTGCCTGTCTGAGAAGCTCCTACGAGGTCACGGCCTTCGAGGATGATGGGTATGGCTTGTTCTTGAATGGGGGTGGGTTTCTCGTAGCCTGCTTGTGTAACGGCTTTGAGGATAGGCTCTGAAAGTCCTAGTTCATTAAATAACATGTGGTGGTGTTACTGTGGTAATGATGAATTTAAAAGGAAAAACGGAACAAAGGCTAAAATCTGTGATGTCGTGGTGTTAATCTACCATGAGGCGCATGGGGATCATTTTGGAGGTGTGGAAGCCTTGTGCTCTGAAAAAGTTCTGAGAGTCTGCGCTGATTTTGTCGGTGAGGAGTGTGATGCGTTTGAATTTTTTGTCTTTAGCGAATTGTCTAACGTGATTTAGCATGAGTTTTCCGTAGCCTTGGCCGCGGTGGTCTGGGTCGATGATGAAGTCTTCTAGGGTAATGACCATACCGCCTACTGCGGTGGAGATGGTGAATAGAAGGTTAACGATGCCGATGATGCAGTGGTCATTTCTGAGGATGAATATCCTGCCACGGCTTGGGGACTCGAGAATGAGTCTGATGCCGTTTTGTTGATTAGCGCGGACGGGAGTGAAGTCTCCTTGGGTTTCAAGGAGCACCATGACGAGTTCTGTGACTTCTTCGAGGTCCTCAATGGTTGCGGTCTCGATTCTGGGTTCGTTATTGGCGATGATAGAATCAGTCATGGTGATTAGAGTTTTACCATTCGATGGCAATAGCGGCCCATGTGAGTCCGGCTCCGAAGCCTACTAGTATAATGTTGTCACCTCGTTGGATTTTGCCTTCACGGTGGGCTTCATCGAGAGCGATGGCGACTGCGGCGGCAGAAGTGTTTCCGTATTTGTGTAGGTTTACGAAGATTTTTTCGTTGGGTATAGTGAGTCTGTCTGCGATGGCATCGATAATTCTGATGTTCGCTTGGTGCGGTACGACGAGTTTGATGCTGTCAGCGTTAAGTCCTGCTTTTTCGATGACAGCCTCTGCGGAGTTTTTCATTGCATTAACGGCGTGCTTGAATACTTCTCTGCCTTGCATGGATAGGAAGTTAAGTTTATCTTGAACGTTTTCTGCTCTGATGGGGCAAGCAGAGCCGCCACCTGGGATGTTTAAGATGGATGTCTGGGATCCGTCAGTTCCAAGTTCTGTGGCGAGGATGCGGCCTGTGTTTTCTGAGCCTGCGGTGAGAACGGCTGCACCGGCGCCGTCACCGAAGAGGACGCATGTGTTTCTGTCTTCCCAGTTTATAACTGATGAGAGTTTTTCGGCTCCTATGATGAGAGCGTTTTTGTAGTGGCCGTCAGAGATCATGCGCTGGGCGAGTTCCATGGCGTAGAGGAAGCCAGTGCATGCTGCGGAGATATCGAATGCGAGAGCTGATTTAGCACCGATGTTGTGCTGGACGTAGCATGCTGTGGATGGGGTGGTTGTGTCTGGTGTGACTGTGCCTACGATGATGAGGTCTATGTCAGCTCCTTTGATGCCGGCGTTTTCCAGAGCATTTTCTGCTGCTTTTGTGGAGATGTCTGAGGTGTTTTCGTCATCGGCGCAGATGCGTCTTTCTTTGATGCCTGTGAGGTTGGTGATCCATTCGTCTGATGTATCGACGAGTTTTTCGAGGTCTTCATTGGTCATGATTCTCTCAGGTAGGTAGCATCCTGTTCCTGCGATGGTAACTGGTATCTTAGAGGTGTTTGCGCTCATTGAGATGTTTCTTAACTGTTCATGAGGCGCTGGTCAATAGTTTACATTTGTGTGGGGTGGTTGGAGGTTTTAAATGAGGAGGAATAAAAAAAGACTAAGAAATGGTGGTCAATGAACGTAAATTGATTCACATAGTGGGTAGACAATGGTTAGATCATTGTCTATTGGCTAACTTATTGGATTTAACTTCAGTTTTAAGGAGCATTTTTATGAACGGCAAGGACTATACTATTTCATTAGAGATTGAGCATCGGATTAGATTTACGCGAGGGGCGTTTACTGGAGGTAATAGGATGCTAGCTGGTTTGTTGCAGGGCGGAGAGGCTGCTAGTGGAAGGGTGGTTAAGGTTCTGGTATATTTGGAACAGGCTGTGGCTATAGCTTTTCCGTCACTGGTTGATGAGATAGGTGCTTATTTTACTGACTGTCCGGGATTTGATTTTAGGGGTGTGAGGGTGGATGTAGGAGCTGAGGAGTGTAAGCGAAATGAGAAGGTTTTACGTAGGGTTTGGGATGGGATAGAGGAGGAGAAAGTGGATAGGCATTCATATGTTTTAGTTATTGGAGGAGGAGCTTTTCTTGATGTGGTGGGTTTTGGTGCTGCTACGGCTCACCGGGGAGTGAGGTTAGTGCGTTTTCCGACGACGACGCTGTCTCAGGATGATAGTGGGGTGGGTGTGAAGAATGGGATAAATGCATTTGGTAAGAAGAACTGGATAGGCTCATTTGCGGTTCCTTATGCGGTTGTGAATGATTTTCAGTTTCTGCATACACAGCCTGAGGATATTAGGCGGGATGGCTTGGTTGAGGCGGTGAAGGTAGCTTTGGTGCGTGACGGGGATTTTTTTAATTGGCTGGAGGATAATGCTGATTTTTTGTATGATTTGAAGCCTGTAGTATTAGAGGAGGCTGTTGAGCGATCTGCGATTCTTCATGCTGAGCATATAGCAATGGGAGGGGATCCTTTTGAGACTGGGAGTAGTAGGCCGTTAGATTATGGGCATTGGTCTGCGCATAAGTTGGAGCAGTTGACTGATTTTGCATTGAGTCATGCTGAGGCTGTGAGTGTAGGGGTGGCGCTGGATACTGTTTATTCTTGGCGAACTGGGAGGATAAGTGAGGAGGATGCTCATCGTGTATTGGATCTTTTATTGAATTTAGGTTTGCCTTTGTATCATGAGGCTTTTGAGCTTAGGGATTCTGAGGGTAAGCGTAAGGTTGTAGCGGGTTTGGAAGAGTTTAGGGAGCATCTTGGTGGTGAGCTCACGGTGTTGCTTTTGCGCGCAATAGGTAAGGGAGAGGATGTGCATCAGCTGGATGAGTGTTTACTTGATTTGTGTATTGAGTATAATTCTGAGTATGAGAAGAATAGCCATTTGTTGAAGGTTGATGTGGGGAGGTGATATTATGTTTTTAGGGTTAGTAAGTTATAATTGTTGACATGCTTTTTCTTTGATCTAGAATACAAAATACATACAAAAAATATGAAATTACTTAATAAAACGATATTGATATTTATCTCCTCCTTGATGATCAGTGGAGCTGAGGAGTTTAGAATCTGGACCTCTCAGAAAGGCCCGAGCGTGAAAGCGCAGGCTATTAAGTTTGATAAGGATGTTGCATACCTTAAGACTGAGAAGGGTAAGGAGCTAAAGGTCAAGCTTGAGGATCTGAGCCAGACCGATAGACAGTATCTGATAGATACGTTGGAGGCGGACAAGGATCTGTTGAAGGAGGGTAAGCTTGCGGTGCCTGAGAAGTCATGGAGAAAGCCCAAGAACTTCATCAAGAAGTTAGATGAGACGTTGATGTTTGATGGGACTCAGTATTATTTTGATTTATATGAAACTGAGCATTTTTTGTTTGCAGCAGAGAAGGGTATAAAGCCTCATGCGTTGGCTGTGACTGCGGAGGGTTGTTGGCATGGTATGGCATTTCAGCATTTAGATTTTAGAGATAGCTGGGGGACAACCAAGAAGCTTATTATTATACCTGAAGGCCCTGAAGGCTATCTATCAGTGGGTAAATATGAACATAAGAGGCTTTTGGATGAGGGGCAGAATGATGAAGCTCGAAGATCTAAGGAGATGTGGCCGCTCGTAGGAGTGGGTAAACTAGGGCTTAAGGATGATTTGATGGAAAAGTATAAGCTCAAGAAGAGGGCTTTAGCTTTCCATACGAAGAGAAAACAGGATTTCAAGAAAGCTTGGAAGCCATTTCATACTCACATTATAAGTAACAGTCTCATCAGAGAGCAGTTGAGCGGTATGCCAACGGGCAAAGGGGCTTTTGCTTTAGTTAGGGGGCATTCTTACTACAAAGAGATACTTTTAACACGTAAGACTGAGACTCATCTTATAGATAAAATATCTAGTGGTGACATTGATACAAAGAAAGGTTTTAAAGATGGTTCTGCGTGGCCTCAGATTCTGAGACAGCAGGTTAAGAAGGGTAAGATAAAGCCTAGATTGTTACAGACTATGTTGCTGACTAGGCCGCAGGATTTAGATCCAGAGTCATTGGTAACTATGTATTCGTTATCTTATTTCATGCAGAGTTCTCAGAAGATGCTTACTTCTTATATTAAGTTGGTAGAGGATGTAAGTGGTGGTGGGCAGATGCCATCGCCTCAGGAGTGGGTGAAATATTTTGGGTATGAGAATGTGGTGGATTTTGAAAAAGCTTGGAAGGAGTTTATTATTTCACGTAATTTCAAGTAATACCGTAAAGAGTCAATTAATGGAGCCGGATCTAGCTTATTTAGTTAGATTCGGTTTTCTGTTTTTGATGATAATGCTATGCCTATGAATGAGACAATTTGTTGATGTGGATTGTTTTTCTTTGTGTTTCTGATTTGCAGAGGAGGAGGGTGATTTTTCTTTGATTTTCTGATGAAAGCTAATTTACCTGGTGTATTGTCTTTTTTGTTTTACTGTGTGTTATATTTCCAATCTGTATAACAGATCAGATGCATGGTTGTTTTGAGGTGTTTTGGAAAGTGTTTCACATTGAGAGTTGATGCAGGGGTTTATTTTCTATCTGGGGTATTCTTCAGTCATGATGCGCGTAGGATTCTTACGACTTACCGTGATAGAAGCAAAAACTAGTTCTTTATTTGTCAGGTTTGTTAGGCTGTTTGGCGTTATTGCCAGTCTAGGACGATTTTGCCTGATTGACCTGATAGCATGGTTTGGAATCCTTGGTTGAAGTCTGTGTAGTGCATTTTGTGTGTGATGACGGCGCTGGTGTCCATACCTGCACGGATCATGGATGTCATTTTATACCAGGTTTCGTACATTTCTCTGCCGTAGATTCCTTTGAGGACAAGGCCTTTGAAGATGACTTTGTCCCAGTCGATGGCTACGTTGTCTGGGAAGATGCCTAGGAGTGAGACTTTGGCTCCGTTTGATGTGTGCTGGAGGATGTCATTTAGTCCGCTTGGGTGTCCTGACATTTCGAGTGCAACGTCAAATCCTTCGTTCATTTTGAGTTCTTTTTTGACGTTAGCGAGAGATTCTTTGGCGACGTTTACGGTGCGGGTGGCTCCTAGTTTTTCTGCTAGTTTGAGTCTGTATGGGTTAACGTCTGTAATGACGATGTGACGAGCTCCGGCGAATTTAGCGACGGCTGCTGCCATGCATCCGATGGGGCCAGCTCCTGTTATGAGGACGTCTTCTGCTACTAGATCCCATGAGAGTGCGGTGTGAACGGCGTTTCCTAGTGGGTCGAAGGTGGATATGATGTCTTCTGGGATGGAGGGGTCTACTTTGTAGGTGTTAGCGGCTGGGATGGATAGGTATTCTGCGAATGCGCCTGTTCTGTTGACTCCGACTCCTTTGGTGTTTGGGCAGAGGTGGCGTCTGCCTGCGAGGCAGTTTCTGCAGTGTCCGCAGACGATGTGACCTTCTCCTGATACTAGTTCGCCGACTTGAAAGTCTTTCACTCCGGTGCCAACGGCGGCTATTTCTCCACAGAATTCATGGCCAATTGTCATGGGGACTGGTATGGTTTTTTGAGCCCATTTATCCCATTTGTAGATGTGGATGTCTGTTCCGCAGATGGATGTTTTTTTGATTTTGATCATGACGTCCATGGGCCCCATTTCTGGTTCTGGGACGTCTTCTAGCCAGAGGCCTTCTTCTGCTCTAGATTTTACAAGCGCTTTCATTTTGGTGGTTATGTGTAGGAATAAAAAAATAGAAGCGACGTATTTTGTCGCTTCTATTAAGGGTAGTGATCTTGGTGGTATTGTAAATTATTTCTTCGTTAGATCTTCGAATTTTTTGATTAGGCTATTTGGTTCTCCACGCATCATTTCTTTACCTTCTTTGTCAATGAGTATGTAGGTGGGTACAAATTGGGTTTTGATGTCCTTGATGAATGTTTTGGCGATGTCTGACTTCATTAGCGTGGGCCATGGTAATGTTTCTTTTTTTGCCCATGCTGTTGCTTCGGTGACTGTGTTATCGAAGCTGACTTGAATAAGTTCTAGGTTATCTAGTTTAGTAAATTCTTTGTTATATTTTACCACTAACTGTGATATTGATTGACGGCAGGGTGGTCACCAGCTTGCTGTGAAGTAGAGTATGAAGTAGTCTGGATTTCCTTTGATTTCGGTTTCGCTGTATTTTGTCCCGTCGAATTTTTTGATGACTGGAGCGATGCTTTTGATTACTTTTGATTTGGCGTTTTGCTCTTTTTCTGTTGTTGATGTTTCATCAACAGCGGCCTGGACTATTTTTTGAGGAGTCTCAGTTTTGTCTTGTGCGGTTACTGACATCGTGAGTGATGCTGTAATGAGCGCGAGTATTTTATATTTCATATCTCTATTAATTTGATGCGGTTATTGGGTTTTTGCAAATATAATTTATTTATATTAGTGGGAGCATGTTTGTGTGATGCTGAATTTAGCCTTTGATTTCGAGTAGCATTTGGGCGTTGCTGTTGAAGCGTTTGAGGAAGAATGCGAGTCTTTCCATGGCTTCTTCTGGGCGGTGACCTGCGAGGCCTCGTCTGATGAGGTGGATTTTATGGAGGCTGATTTCTGGTAGGATGAGTTCTTCTCTACGGGTTCCTGATTTAAAGATGTCTACAGCTGGGTAGATATATTTTTCTGCGATTCTGCGGTCTAGGACGAGTTCCATGTTTCCGGTTCCTTTGAATTCTTGGAAGATGGCATCATCTGCTCTTGAGTTGGTGTGTACAAGTGCTGTGGCTACTATGGTGAGTGAGCCTGCTGTGCGGGTGTTTCTTGCTGCGGCGAATAGTCTGCGTGGCATTTCGAGTGCGCCGGTGATGATTCCTCCGGATTGGATACCTCTGTTGTTTCCTTTTGATTTGTCACCTCCGAGGACGGTGTTGTAGGCGCGGGCTAGGCGGGTGATGGAGTCCATGAGGATGAAGACATGTTCTCCGGCTTCGACGAGGCGTTTGGCACGTTCTACGCAGAGTTCTGCAACGCGGCAGTGGTTTTTGGCGCCTGCGTCATTGGAGCTGGCGTAGATTTCTGCGTCTGGGAGGCTGTGTTTAAATTCTGTGACTTCTTCTGGTCTTTCGTCGACGAGTAGGATCATGAGGTGCATGTTTTCTTCATACTTGTCTTGGACGGCTTCTGCCATGTGCATCATGAGTGTGGTTTTACCTGAGCGTGGTGGTGAGACGATGAGTCCACGCTGGCCTCTGCCGACTGGGGCGATGATGTCTAGGACTCTGGTGGTGAATCTGTCTGGGGATGTTTCTAGTGAGATTCTTTTGTCTGGGTTGACGGCTTTTAGTTCTTCGAAGTGGGGGAGTTTACGCGCTTCTTCTGGGGTTTTGCCGTTGATGGTGGTGATGGTGGTGAGTTGTAGGCCTCTGCTTCCTTGCATGGCTTCTCCGTGGATCCAAACTCCGAGTCGGAGTCCGTGGCTACGGATGAGGTCTGGTGTTACGAAGATGTCGTCACTGGCTTGTTCGAGTCCTCTTTCTAGTTTTCTGAGGAATCCGAAGCCTTTGGGTGCGAGTTCTAGCATGCCGCTGATGGCGATAGGAGGGCCTGTTAGTTCGACTTTTTTTTCTGGGCGGTCTTGTTTGTTGTGATTGTTTCTGCCGCGGTTGTTGCGGTTGTTGCTTCGGTTGTTGTTGTTCCGCTCGTTGCGCTCTTTGTTGTTGTTGTTCCGTTCGCTGTTATTGTTCCTGTTACGGTTGTTGTTATTGCGGTTGTTGTTGTTGTTGTTGTTGCGACCGCGTTGATTTTTGTTTTGTGGATTTTTTGGTCTTCCTGATGTTCTGCCGCGACGGTTGTTGTTGTTGTTGTCTTGCTCAGTGGTTCTTTCTGAGTTTGTTTGAGTTTGTTCTGGTTGTTTGGTGGGTGGTTCTTGTTTTGGTGGGTTTTGTTTTTGTGTGTTTTCTTTGGGAGTAGTATCCTGGATTGGTGTGTTTTGCTTTGGTGGTATAGCTTGTTTGTTGTCTTGGGTTGTTTGTTGTGTTGCTGTTGGTGTAGTGTTTTTTTGTGCTGTTTTTTTGGCTATTTTTTTTGTGGCCTTACGAGCTGTTTTTTTGGCGGCTTTTTTAGCGGCTTTTTTTGCTTTTGGAGGGGTTGCCGAGTTGGCATTAACTTGAGGTGTGTCGCTTTTAGGCTGCTCAGAGTTTGGTGATGTTGTATCGCTCATAAGGGTATATGGATGGGTATAAGTAGAGTTGTGAAGAGTGTGTGGATTTTGATTTGGTCCTCATTGAGGATTCATTGACTACATGGCACGTATTTTGTGATGATAGGCAGTGATTGTTTGATTAAGAGCAAATCAATTTGGAGGGATTAACGAAAGACCTCCGTGTCGTTCAACGATTAGGGTTGTAACAAAAAAGGGAGTGTTGGCAAACTTTTTTTTTGATTGTATGTTGTGGGGTTGTTGCGTTGAATTGTGGATGTGGCATCTATAGAGAGTGTAATGATAAGGGCGTCTGCTGGGAGTGGCAAGACGTGGCAGCTAGCGAATCGTTATTTGGCGTTGTTGGTTCTGGGTGTTTTGCCTGAGAAGATCATAGCGTTGACGTTTACGAAGAAGGCTGCGGGGGAGTTTTCTGATAGGATTTTTACTAGGTTGGCTGAGGGTGCGCAGAGTGATTTGGCTGCTGGGGTGTTGAGGTCTGATTTGGAGGCGACGATTTTTGGGGATGGTGTGATGGATGGTTTGGTGGATGGTGATGTTGTGTTGCCTGAGATGGATGTTGATTTTTTTCGTGGTTTATTGGGGCGTGTAGTGGGTGTGATGGATCGTTTGGCGTTGTCAACTTTGGATAGTTTTTTTATTAAGTTGTTGAGGAATTTTGCGTTTGAGTTGGGGATGTCTGGTTTTGAGTTACTTGAGGGTAATGATTTGGAGTTAGAGAAGTTGAAGGTTTTTGCGGATTTGTTTAGTGCGTCTTCTGGTGATGAGGGTATGTCTAGGAGTATGGAGAGTTTTGTTCATGCGTTTAGGCAGACGAGTTTTGGTGATGAGGGTATAAGGGTGAATGATAGGTTGAGGGATTTTGTGAATGCGCATCAGCAGCGCTGGCTTAAGAATCCGGATTCTGGGGGCTGGGGTAGTGAGGAGGCTTTGTGGCCTGATGGATTACCTGGTCCTGGGGGAGGTGGTTATGTGGCGAAGTGTCAGCGTGTGGTGGATCTGGTGGAGGGTGCTGGTTTGGAGCGTAAGCAGCATGTGAATGTGTTGTTGAAGGGGGTGTGTGCTTTTGAGGGTAGAGATGGGAGGGTGGGTGCGCCGATAAAGTTGAACAAGGTGTTTTTGGATTTATTGGGGTGTTTGGGTGAGTTAAGGGATGGGGAGTGTAAGGTTGTTTCTCATAGGAAGGAGATGGTTCTGAGGGGTGAGTTGGCGGGGGCGCTTTATGATTTGTTGAGTACTTATGTGGCTGATGAGATTATGTTGAAGCTGGAGCGTACGCGCGGGGTTTATGAGGTGATAGAGGCTTATGAGGGGCGTTATAGTTCGCGAGTGCGTGGGCAGGGGAAGTTGGGTTTTTCTGATACGACTTTGTTGTTGTCTGGTCATGAGAGTATGGGGTTATGGGATGCGGTGAGTATGGATTTGGTGGAGTTTAGGTTTGATGGTAAGTATGATCATTGGATGCTGGATGAGTTTCAGGATACGAGTAGGCCGCAGTGGGATGTGATACGGAATTTGATCGATGAGGTTGTGAATGATATTGAGGGTGAGCGTTCTTTGTTTGTGGTGGGTGATAGTAAGCAGGGTATTTTTGGGTGGAGGGGTGGGGATCCGAAGTTGTTTGATGATCTGTCTGAGAGGTATGCTGAGAGGTTAAGGGAGTATCCTATGGATAAGTCTTGGCGTTCGTCTGGTAGTGTTTTGGGGTTGGTGAACCGGGTTTGTGATGGTGGCTCGAGGGGGATGGGTTTATTTCCTGATGAGGCAGTTAGGCGGTGGAAGTTTCAAGAGCATGTGTCTGCGCGGCCTGATTTGATGGGGCATGCTTGGGTTTGTGAGATGGATGAGCATGATGGGATGGATGATAAGGAGGTGAAGATGGCGTGGATAGGGGAGCTGGTGAAGAGGTTAGATCCTGTTAGGCGTGGGTTGAGCTGTGCTATATTGGTGCGAAAGAATTCTAGGGGGAGGGAGATAGCGGAGTATTTACGTGAGTGTCATGCTGGCATACCTGTGGCTGTTGAGGATGAGTTGCTGGTGGGTGAGGAGAATCCTGTGACGGCGGTGTTGGTGGATGCGTTTCGTTTTTTATGTTATCCGAATGATAGTTTGGCGTGGTGGCATGTGCAGATGAGTCCGTTTGGGGAGGTTTTTGGAGGCGATGGTGATGTTAGTGCGATGTTGGGAAGATGGTATTATTGGACGCGCGAGATTTCAGCAAGGGGAGTGGATGTGGTATTAGGCGAGTGGTGTTCTGGTTTGGCAGGTGTTGTGAATTTGTCTGCTTATAGTGAGGGTAGGATGATGGAGTTACGGCAGGCTGCTGCTGATTTTACTTTGAAGGGAGGGGGTTTAACTGACTGGCTGAGTGAGGTGGAGAACTGGAAGCAGCGTGAGGTGACCCGTGAGGGTGTGATTCAGATAATGACGGTGCATAAGGCGAAGGGTTTGGGTTTTGATACGGTGATTTTGCCTGATTTGGAGAATGCGGCGTTTGATTGTAATACGAAGTTGGAGGTGATGGAGTCTGATTATGAGGGTGCGGGTAGTCATTTACTATTGGCGCCTGTGAAGCAGATACGAAATGCTGATGATGTATTGAGGCGTGAGTGTGAGCGTTGGAGTGTGGAGCAGTGTTATGAGCAGTTTTGTGTGCTTTATGTGATGCTGACACGATCTGTGCATGGGACGTATTGTTTGCTGGATGGAAAGAAGAATAAGCCGGCTGAGAGGAAGCGTAATGAGGCTGATTGGATACGTGAGTCTGTAAGTGGTTCTGTGGAGCGGGATGAGGATATGGGGGAGTTTTCTGGTAGGGTGCTGTATGAAGATGGCGGGTGGGAGTGGCTGGATGCTAGACCTGTGGTTGATGTGGCTGAGGGTGAGTCTGGAGGTATTGTGATGTTACCTGAGGCGGAGGATAGGAGTGGGAGTGTTCTTGCAGGAGGTTATGGGGATAAGGGGTTTGGTAGTTTGTTGATGGATAGGTCTGGTTTAGAGTATGGGAATATGGTGCATGCTTGTTTTGAGAGTATTGAGTGGTGGGATGGTGTGCTGGATTGGGATGGTGATGAGGGGGTGAGGAATATGGTTATAGAGTGCATTGAGAGTCCTGGTGTGCGGCCTTTTTTTGATGCTAGAGATGGGTTGAGGGTTTATCGTGAGCAGCCTATAGAGTGTTTTCTTGATGGAGTGTGGGTTAGTGGTGTGATTGATCGGTTGGTGGTTGATTTTAGTGATTCTGGTGAGGTGTTGAATGCAGTTGTATTGGATTTTAAGACGGATAGTGTGGATGATGGTGATGAGTTGGTGGAGAGGTATGGTGGTCAGTTAAATCTTTATAAGCGAATGATTTGTGATTTGTATTCATTAGGTGAGGAGAGTGTGTATTCTGTTATACTTGCGACGCATTTGAGAAAGACGATAAATCTCTAGCAGAATGCTGAAAGATGGTTTAGTTTGGATTTAATGAAAAAACATAGACATCATCCTGGTTCACAGGAAAAAGATTTTACGGGTGGGCTGTCTTTGTCACCTCAGTGTTCTTATGTGGGAAGTACTGGTGAGAAGGCAGTGGACGATAAGATACGAGCCTTGGCTAATGATTTGAGTGATGGGGATAGAGGGTGCATGTTGGCGGAGATGATGATTACTGCTGTTAGGTTGTCCCGAGGGGCATCGACTGATGGGGATTTTAAGATGTTGAACCGTGCTTTGAAGGAGATGCGTCATGCGAATGAGGTTTTTGAGCCGTATCGTAAGCAGCGCAAGGTGGCTGTATTTGGATCAGCTAGGACGAAGCCTGAGGAGGATGAGTATCAGACAGCGGTGAAATTTTCAGAGCGTTTAAGGGAGGAGGGTTATATGACTATAACGGGAGCTGGGCCGGGGATTATGGCTGCTGGTAATGAGGGAGCTGGGAGAGATTATAGCTTTGGGTTGAACATTAGTTTGCCTTTTGAGACATCGGCAAATGCTTTTATTAATAATGATAAGAAGCTGATAGATTTTAATTATTTCTTTACGCGTAAGTTATCGTTTGTGAAGGAGGCTGATGCGGCTGTGGCATTTCCAGGTGGGGTAGGAACTATGGATGAGTTGTTTGAGGCATTGACGTTGATTCAGACTGGGAAGGCTACTGTTTATCCAATAGTATTAGTGGATGCAAAGGGTGGGAAGTATTGGAAGTTTTGGTTGCAGTTTATGTCTGAGCATTTGATGCGGTTGAATTTGATTTCTGAGACGGATTTTGCTTTGTTTAAGGTGACGGATGATATTGAAGTAGCGATTAGTGAGATAGTTCAGTTTTATTCGAATTTTCATTCTTATCGATATGTTGGAGATAAGTTGGTTTTAAGGATAGAGAATGCTTTGTCTGATGGTGCGGTGAAGAAGTTGCAGAGTGATTTTTCTGATATAACGAATGATGGAGTGATAGAGCAGACTGTGATGCTTGATACGGAGAAGGATGAGAAGGATTTGACTCATATGACTAGGATTGTTTTGCGCCATAAGCGCAGGGATTTTGGTAGGTTGAGGATGTTGATCGATGCGATTAATGATTCTGAGTTAGCGGTGTAGGTTATAGGGGATGGAGGTGGATTTTTTGATAATAGGCCAGGGGCTCGCTGGGAGTGCCTTGGCTATTTCTCTGATTGATTTAGGTGCTTCTGTTTTGGTTTTAGACCGAGGGGATGAGGATTCAGCTAGCCGGGTTGCGGCTGGTCTTGTTACGACGGTAGCAGGAAAGGGGATGAATGTGAGTTGGGGGCAGGCTGAGTATTTGTCAGAGGCTTTGGCGTATTATAGGAGGCTGGAGGGTGTATCTGGTGAGGTTCTTTTTCATGAAATGGAGACTTTGAGATTGTTTGATGATGAGAAGCAGCGGATTAAGTTTTTGAAGAAAAGGGATCAGCTTGAGGGGTGGGTTAGTGATGCATGTGAGGGTGATTTTGTGGGGTGGAATGCTGGATATGGGGGTTTCCTGATGAGTGGGGGTGGTAGGTTAGATACGAAGGCTTATTTGAGGGTGGTGAGGGAGATGTTAGGTGAGAGTTATAGAGAGGGGGTTTTTACTGAGAGTGATATAGAGCTGAGGGATGATGGGGTGAGTTGGAGTGGAGTGAGTGCTAAACGGGTGATATTTTGTCAGGGAGCGAGGGGTTTATTTGAGAGTGGATTGTTTTCTTATTTAGATCACCGTTGTGCGAAGGGAGAGATTTTAGCGATTGAGATGCCGGGTGCGTGTGAGAGGAGGGTAGTGAATAGGAATGGGTGGATGATACCCATGGGTGGTGGTACTTGGCGAGTGGGGGCGACATATGAGTGGGAGGATATGAGTGGTTCTCTGACTGAGGGTGGGAAGGGCGAGATAGAGGCTAGGATAAGAGCTATTACTGATATGTCATATAGAGTGGTGGGCCATACTGCTGGTGTGAGGCCTATTATGCGTAATAGTCAGCCGTATGTGGGGTTTCATCCTGATCATTCGGCTGTGGGATTTTTTAATGGCCTAGGGAGTAAGGGGGTAACCACTGCGCCTAGTGTAGGGATGCATTTTGCGAGACATTTGGTGTTTGGGAGTGCGATTGATGATGCTCTTGCGCTGAAATAGCAGTTTTAGAGTCTAAGTAGACAAATGGTTTTTTTATATGTGGCGCTAATATTTATCGAAGAATATGAGAAGAATAATGTTTTGTGGACATAGAGAGAAGGGGAGCTAGATGGGCTGAGGAGGAGTGGTGGTTGTTGATTGGTGGGTAGCAGGGTGTTTTATTTATTTATATGGTGATAGATGTGTGCTAGTTATATAGTAAATATATAGATATCTATGAAATTAATTGCTACCCTTATCGTTTGTATCCTTACTTGCTCATTATTACCGGCTAAGAAATGGTCTATTGTGGTTTTGCCGGATACACAATATTATCCTAAGAGTCCGGCGAATGCGGTAGTGTTTGATAAGCAGACGGAGTGGATCAAAGATAATGTTAAGACTCGTAATATTCAGTTTGTTCTGCATGAGGGCGATATAGTTGATAAGAATACAGAGGCTGAATGGAAGAGGGCAAAGTTGTCTATGCGTGTTTTGGATGGTGTTGTGCCTTATGTTTTGTCTACGGGCAATCATGATTATGGTCCTAGAGGTAGGGCGAAAAATAGAATGACTTTATGTAATGATCATTTTACAATTACTGATAACCCTCTTAGTGATCCAGCAAAGAAGGGTTCTATAGGAGGGGTGTTTGAGAAGGGTAAGTTAGATAACTCTTACCACACTTTTACGGCTCCTGATGGGAGGAAGTTGATAGTGATATCATTGGAGTGGTTGCCCCGAGATGCGGCTGTAGCATGGGCTAATAAGGTGGTGGCGAGGTATCCGGATCATACAGCGATCTTACTGAACCATTATTATCTGGATGGAAGGGCGAAGAGACATGAAGATAGTCCGGGGCATTTGGCTGGTGGTACTAATAGTGGTCAACAGCTATGGGATAAGTTGGTGGGAGTGCATGATAATTTCCAAATGACTTTTAGTGGTCATGTGGTAGGCATTAATCATTCTACTAGTGTGGGGTCTGGGGGACAGGATGTAACTCAGATGTTATTTAATACTCAGAA
The DNA here is from genome assembly GCA_937934595.1 of uncultured Verrucomicrobiales bacterium. Taxonomy (GTDB): domain Bacteria; phylum Verrucomicrobiota; class Verrucomicrobiia; order Verrucomicrobiales; family Akkermansiaceae; genus Rubritalea. Next base: position 48,409 of record CALGZA010000031.1, read on the forward strand.
TGATCCAAATGGGGGTAATGGGTGGTTGAGGTTGTTAGAGTTTGATGGTGATACTGTGAAGGTTATAACGTATTCCCCATGGCTGAAAGAGTATAGGAAGGATGCAAGGAACAGTTTTACGTTTAAGATTAAGCCGCATGTAGGGTCTTCTGAAAAGGCGGGGAAGGAAGGTTCTAAGCTAGAGTCTGAGAAGGTTCCTGTGGGGGCTAAGTAGGCTGTGAGCTTGTCTCGTTTTTTTAGATTTAGCCTGATTATTTATTGCTGGCGTGGTTTAAGCGGGCTTGATTTTTGTTAGGTTTTCCAGGGGCCTGTTATGGCTAGTGTGTAGCCGGGTCTCTGGATATTTGCGAATAGAATGGATCCGTCTGGTGAGAAGCATGAGCCAGCGAATTCTGATTTGTTAATGGCATTGCGGGCTAGGGTGTGGATGGTGCCGGACTGGGTGACGATGCGTAGGTGTGGGGAGGTGGATCTGCGGTATGTTGAGATGAGGTCCTCGCATATTACTAGGTGTTTGTTGTTAGGTGATACGCATATGTTGTCTCCATTTGTTAGTAAATCAGTTTTTGTGGGTTGGATGAAGAGGTTTAGTGCGTCATTTTCTTCTGGTTTGAGGGATGGGGTTAGCTTGAATATTTGGCCTTTTCTGGAGGGTCCACCGTCGGTACATGCTATGTAGAGGTGGTCGTCTTGAAATGTGATTCCTTCACCGCGGGCAAAGTAGCTAGCGCCTTTGGCGTGCCCTCTTACCCTTAAGTCGTCTTTGGGGGCGTCCGTGTTATCGAGAGTTATCCAGGTGACGGGGTGGTCTATTCCAACGGGGAGTTGAGGTTGTGCTGCGTTGTAGTTACGAGGGTCTGGGCTGTCTTTCTTAAGGCAGAGAGCTTGGAGAGTTCCGCTGCTGAAGTCTTTGGGTTTATCTGGGATGAATCTGTAGAGGAGTCCATCATTGCGGTCTTCAGTGAGGTAGAGTATGTTGGTCCTGGGATCTAGAGCAACTGCTTCATGTCGGAATCTGCCAAGTGCTTTTAGAGGGATTGCTTTTTGGAGTGCGGTGTGTTCTGAGGCTTTGACTTCGAAGCAGTATCCATGATTTATGCCACGTTTACTGGTGGTGTCTGCGGGTTCTTCACAAGTGATCCAGGATCCCCATGGCATGGCTCCGCCCGAGCAGTTTCGGTCTGTGCCGATGAGGGACATGAATTGTTTGATTGTTTTCTTATTTGTAGGGTCATAGATGACGGTAGTGGTGCCGCCTAGGAAAGGGGGATCATTGTCATTTCCTGGATCGTAGAAGTGATCTAGCTTTACTTGTTTATTGATGGGTTGGGAGGGGTCGATGCAGCTGTGTTTGAATCCTGATGAGAGTTCGTGATTTCTGATTAGGATGAGTTGTCCGTTTTTTGATTGGAAGCATGCCATGTCATCGAATATGCCTGGGACTTTTAAACCGTCGTCCATGGGTTGGGATTTTTTTGAAACTATTTGGTATGAGAATCCTTGAGGGAGGTCTAATATACCATTTGGGTCTTTTTTGAGAGGGCCGTATAGGGAGGATGATTGTTTAGGTGAGGCTTCTGTGAGTTGGCGAAGGCCGAGGAAGATGGCGGAGTGTGATATTCCTTTGAGTAGTGATCTGCGTTTCATGATAAGATACTAATAGTTATCCTATCATATTCGTTCAGGGATGGTTGTGTGTCAAGAATGGAACGAAGGGACTGTGACTGATTGGGAGGTGGGGTGTTTTTTATTTAGAGCTGGATATCACCTTCGAAAACGAAGTCAGCTGGGCCGCTGAGAGTGACGTTAGTGAATGTGTTATCTGATTTTTTTTGGAATCCGATTTCTAGAGTGTCACCGCCTGCGACGTCTACTTTTATAGGGGATGTGGCATCTGTAAGAAGGTGATGGATGATAGCTGCAGCGCACATGCCTGTTCCGCAAGCGAGTGTTTCTCCCTCTACGCCTCGTTCGTAGGTGCGAATGGCGATGTGGCTAGGGGAAAGGACTTGGGCGAAGTTTGCGTTAGTTCCGTTAGGTGCGAATCTCTGGTGGTAGCGAATTGCTGCTCCGTTTTTGACGACATCGAGGTTTTCAAGGTCGTCTACAAAGGTTACTGCGTGTGGGACGCCGGTGTTAAGAACATGAACTGGGGATTTTAGTGATTCTATGTTGCAGTCAGCATTGAGGTCTAGGTCGAATGGGTCAGACATGGCGATACGGACATCTTCACCGATCATTTCTGCGGTGAGTGTGCCTGCGATGGTTTCGAAGCTGACTATGTCTTGAACTTCTTCACCGAGGTGGGCGGTGAATCTACCGAAGCAACGAGCGCCATTGCCGCACATTTCTGCTTCTCCTCCGTCAGCGTTGTAGTAGCGGAATTTGTAGTCTGCTCCTTTTTCTGCTGGTTCTACGACGAGTATTCCGTCTGCACCTATACCTCTGTGGCGGTCACAGAGTGCTTCGATCTGGTGGGCATTAAGATTGATGGTGAGGTTGCGATTATCGATGACAACGAAGTCGTTGCCCGCACCGTTCATTTTGTAGAAATGGAGTAACATGTTTATGGATAGGTGTGTGAAAGTTAGTTTGGTGAGAGTTGTTTGTAAGCTAGGTGATCTATAGGTTTTGTCAATGCTGGGGTGGTGGTGTGGGTGATGTTAGAGTGGTTTAATTGGCTCGCTTTTGTGATGGTTCTGAGCGATGTTTTTAGGTGACTGGATATGAGAGATGCTGAGGGTGAAGCTATGGGCATTATAGGTCTACGATGTCATGATGACTTTGTGGTGCCTCGGTGCGATGATTTTTTGGAGATTCTTTATGAGGATGATGACATTTTACTGATTAATAAGCCCAGTGGGATATTGAGTTTATCTGGTAAGCATCCATTGAACTGGGATTCTGTGCATTATCGTTTGGTGAATGGGCAGGATGGAGTGAGTGAGGGTTACCCGGAGGCGAAGCTACCGCATCGATTAGATTTAGGGACATCTGGGATCATGGTGGTGGGGCTTCACGATGGGGCTTCTCGTTGTCTGAATAGGCAGTTTCAGGAGCGGGCTGTTAGAAAGAGGTATATGGCTATGCTTGAGGGCTGGGTGTCTGATGATGTGGGGCAGATAGATTTGGCAATCGTTAAGGGTGGTGAGGATTTTCCGAGGGTTAAGCTATGTGAGGTGGAGGGTAAGTCAGCGGTTACTGATTATAGTGTGATTCGAAGAGTGGGGGATGTGGAAAGGAGCTTGGTGGAGTATCGTCCTGTAACTGGGAGGACTCATCAGCTTAGAATTCATAGTGCAGCGATAGGGCATCCGATACTTGGGTGTGATTTGTATCATAGTGAGACTAGTAGGGAGAAGGCGGACCGATTATTACTGCATGCTTGTGATTTATATTTTCATCATCCTGGGGATTATCATGGGGGGGAGGAGTTTCATGGTTTTTGCCCATGTCCTTTTGTGGATGTCTAATGCTGTGGTAATGGGTTTGGCTCTTGTTTTATGATGAGGACGCCTTTGGCATTTTTTCCGGCGAGTAGGTCCTGGAAGGCGAGGGGTAGTTTGTCTAGTGTGTAGGTGGTAGTGACTAGTTCGTCTATGAGGAGTTTTTTTTGATCGTATAGAGCTAGTATGCGAGGGAAGTCTACTTGTGGTTGGCAGCAACCGTAGAGGGGGTTTATGTAGATTTTATCCCATTCGAAGAGCGTGGCATCGAAGGAGATGGTTTGTTCTATTCCGCTGCATTGGACGGCTGTTCCTCCGTTACGGATGAATGCAAGTGGGGCGTCTCCGAGAACTGGTATGGCTGTGCTTTCGAAGCAATAGTCTGCGCCGCGGTCAGCGCATATTTTTCTGACTGTGGCGGCACATTTTCTGAGGCTGGAGTCATCTGGGGCGGCGAGGAGTGTGTGTGTTGCGCCGAATTTTTTGGCGATGGGGAATTTGGTTTCGTCTATGTCGACAGCGATGACTGTATTGGCGCCGCTGATGGCGGCTGCTTGGATGGCGTTTAGGCCGACTCCACCGCAGCCGAGGACGACGACGCTGGTGCCGGGTTTGACTTTAGCTGCATTTACGACGGATCCGAATCCTGTCATGACTCCACAGCCGATGAGGCATGCTGATGAGAAGGGAATGTTGTTGTTGATTTTTACGACTGCTTGTTGTTTGACCAGTGTGTGTGTGGCCATGGTGCCTAGGTGGAATGAGCGGGCGATGGGTGTGCCGTTGTGCAGGGTGCTTTGGAGTGTGGCGTGACCTGACATGCTGCCTGTGACTGGGGAGTTTTTTTCACAGATGGCGGTTCTTCCGCTGTTGCATTGGAAGCATTCGCCACATGGGATGGCCCAGTTTAGGAGGACGCGATCTCCGATTTTGACGTTAGTGACATTGGGCCCTATTTGGCTGACGATTCCTGCTCCTTCGTGGCCTAGAATGTAGGGTTTGCCCCAGTTGAGGGAGTCGTAGTCTGTGTGACATATGCCTGCTGCGTGAATCTCTATGAGGACTTCGTCTGCTTGTGGTGGTGATATGGTGATGGGCTCGATGGAGAAGTGGCCTTTTCCGTCAGTGATGGCGGCTTTTGCATTGGTAATGACTGGTTGTGTCATTGTGATGTTTGGTGGTTGTGATTTGGTTATGGCAGGTTATTTTTTTGGATCTGATTTTGGATCTGATTTTGTTTCTTTTTTTGTTGGGTTGTCTGGGACGAATTTTAGTACGATGCCATTGATGCAGTATCTTTGGTTAGTGGGGGTGTTGAAGCCTTCGCCTTTGAATAGGTGTCCGAGGTGTGCATTGCATTTTGCGCAGAGTACTTCTGTGCGGACGGATCCGTGAGAGCGGTCTATTTTGGTGGTAACGTTTTCAGCTTTAGCAGGGTCGTAGAATGCGGGCCATCCGCAACGAGCGTCGAATTTTTCTTTTGATGAGAAGAGTTTGGCGTTGCAACCTGCGCAGTGGTAGGCGCCGGCTCCTTGTTTTTTAAATTGCTTATAGGTATCACCATTTGGTCTTTCTGTTCCTGCTTTTCTGGCTACACGGAACTGTTCTGGGGTGAGGATTTTTTTCCATTCTTCCTCGGTTTTTACGATTTTTTTAGTGGGTTCTTCAGGTGTCGCGTTTAATGTTTCCATGGGTTTGGTGTTTTCTTTTGCCTCGCATGAGGATATTGATGTAATGATGATGGATAAAATGAGTTGAGTTAATAATTTCATAGTAGATGGTATGAGCTTTGTGGATTTATATTATTCCAATATTTATGAAGATGCAACTCAGCAAATGCTTGATGCTTATTCTTGTTCGTGTTACTATATAGTTTGATTATGAATTATTTTAGTTTTGAAATACTTGGGGCAGGTGGAGCGGTTCCACCAATTTTTGTTTTACTGACTCTTGTTTTGAGTTCGGTAGTTTTGGTGTCTTTAGTGTGTTCGCAGTTGAAGCAGTCATTGTTGGTGGGGTATTTTGTTTGTGGTTTGGTTTTATCGAATAGTGGGTTACTCGATTTGGCTGGCGTAGGGGATAATGCTCTTGTGGAGAATTTGTCGGAGATAGGTATTGTTTTGTTGTTGTTTACTTTGGGGATAGAATTTTCTGTTAAGGAGTTGAAGGCATTACGTAGGCCTGCTTTGCTGGGTGGTGGGTTACAGGTTGGGCTTTGTATATGTATAGCGATGGGTTTAGGTCTGCTGTTGGATCTGGGCTGGCAGGCGTCGCTTTTGTTAGGTTTTATGTTTTGTTTGTCGTCTACAGCGGTTAGTCTTAAGACGTTTCAGGATTTAGGGTTACCGGAGAGTCCACAGGCGAGGGTGACATTAGGGATGGCATTGTTTCAGGATTTGATGACGATATTGTTTATGGTGTTGTTACCGGCTATAGTGAGTGAATCTAGTGATTCTGCGAGTCATTTGCTTTATGCTTTATTGAAGGGCGTGGGTTTTACTGTGTTTTTAGTAGTGATAAGTCGATTTGGTTTACCACAGATGTTAGATGCGGTTGCTAAGTCCAAGAGTAGGGAGTTATTTACAGTGACGGTTATAGGTCTATGTGCAGCTGTTGCTTTGTTGAGTGGGGTTCTGGGATTGAGTCCTGCTTTGGGGGCGTTTGCGGCTGGGGTGGTAGTTAGTGAGTCTATTTACTCACATCGGGTGTTGTCTGATGTTTTGCCGTTTAAGGATTTGTTTTTGACGATATTTTTTGTATCTGTTGGTTTGTTGATTGATTTGGATGTGGTGATGAATGAGTGGGTTTTGGTGTTGCTCATTTCGCTTGTTATGCTTTTGGTTAAGGGGGGTATTGTTTTTATGGCTGCTCGAGTGTCTGGATTGCAGACGAATAGGAGTTTGGTAGTGGCTGCAGCGCTGTGTAGCATGGGTGAGTTTTCGATAGTGGTGCTGAATAGGTCTATGGATTTGAAGGTGTTTGACCCTCGTTTAGAGCAGTTGATTTTAGCTAGTACTGCGTTAAGCATGGCATTGGTTCCTACTTTGATGAAGCGAGGAGTGAAGTTTTGTATGTCACGAAGTGATAGGAATGTTTTAGGGGGAAAGAAAGGTGGTGGGAAGAAGGAGACTAAGTGGGAGAATGAGATAGGGATGATAGGGCAGATAGAGCATCTACATGATCATGTGATTATCTGTGGTTATGGGCCTGTGGGGCAGAATCTGCATAAGAATTTGGAGTCGTTGCACATACCGGTTGTTGTGCTGGAGATGAATCCTGGGACGGTGAAGGAGCTTATAAAGGAGGGGCATTTTGCTTTGTTTGCGGATGCTAGGGATAGGGAGGGGCTCAGAGCGGCTAGGATAGAGCATGCACGTGGTTTAGCCGTGACGTTTCCTGATAAGCCTATTTCTTTATCTATTGTGCATACGGCGAGGGAGATGAAGGAGGAGTTGTTGTTGTATGTGAGGTGTAAGTTTAAAGCTGATTTGGCGGATTTTGAGGCGGCGCGTATTGATCACGTTCTGCTGGATGAGGAGCAGAGTGGTAGGGCGATGATTAAGCGTGTGATGTTGAGTTACTCTGAGGAATTTGATGAGAGCTGGATGTAGTTTATGAGAGGTTAGTGTGTAAGGTGGTTACTTCATTTTAGCTGGCTTTGTTTGCTATCTCTATCCATGTGCCCTCTTTGTTGAGTGGTAAGGCAATGATGTTGTTTTCATAGTTACGTTCTTGCCAGGTGTGAAGGGCGTTAATTTTGATGAGTATGAATTTTGCTTTGTTGGCTATATGTTCATTTTTCAAGTCTATTTGGAAGACGTGTTTCATTTGGAAATCTCCATTTTCCAGTTGTTCTTTTGCGTTATGGATGCCACACCATTCTGTGGAGAATCCTCCAGCTGCGATATCTTTGTTGATAGTGGGATTGGCGTCTGGGTTAGCGTTTCCGCCGGCTATGAGTGTGTCCCATTTTTCATCAATTGAGTATGCAAATTGGAAATGAAACGCATTATCGTCAGAGATGTTTTTTGATGATTTTTTGAGATCTGTGATGTGGTGACTGCGTTTATTTTCTGTGATTCCTAGTTGAGCGAAATCATTATTCAAAAATAATTCCTGATGTTTTTTTTCTGATTTATTGTTGATTCCAAAGTTTAATAGAATGAGTGCTTTTTCAGAGTTTCTGTTTATCCATGCTTTTTTGATGATTAAGTCTACTGCATCAGCGATGGGCTTTGGTTTGTTGTCAGGGGGTGTGGGTGAGTTATTTTTGATGGGTAATTTTTTATTGATAGGTGATTTAGTATATTCAGTTAGTGAGTAGGGCTCGGAGATACAATATAGGTTGTTATTTGTATTAGTGATGTTTAGTGTGATGTTTGATGTTTTTTTGTTAGATGATTGGTTTTCTATGAGTATGTTTTTCTGGATGTCTTCTGAAGATGTTATGATTTCGTTGAAGAGCTGTATTTGGTCATCTCCTGTGATGGTTATATGGTAGCTGGTATTGTTGTTGGCATCAGTCTGGGTTGATTCTTGTGGTGCATTAATGTGAGAAAGAACTTCGTTTAGATTGGTTATATTTATTAAGATTTTAGGTGTTTTTTCATTTTCATTTATTGTTTTAAGCGAGAGTGTTGGTTTGGTTTTTTCTAGGTAAGTTGGTGGGGTTTCTTTTTCTTTTGGGTGAGTGATGGTTTTATGTATTGTTGGTGATGATTTGGTTTGTTTTGATTTTGTATTATTGTTTTGATTAAGTTTTCTAGTGTATTCGATATCTTTCATGATTTGGAGTTTTTCTATTTGTGATTTGTCAGCTCTTATTAGGAGATAAATGATTGATCCAAGTAGTAATGATGCGATTAAAACGATAGAGCTGACACTAGAAAATTGTCTGAAAGAATTAAGGGTTTTCTTTTTTCTGCGGTTTTTTCTGGTGTTTACAATGGGGGTGGTTTTTAATGGAGGGTGTGGGTTGTTTATAGTTAGGTGGTTATTGGCTGCAGGTAGTTCGATATTAATGCCAGGGTGGTGGTGTGTGGGTAGCTGGTTTGGAGTCTTATTGTTTTCAAATGTAAGCAGTGTGTTTAGAAAAGATGGCATTGAACATGCACGTTGCGTTAAGTCTGGTTTTAAGTTGTTGGCTATGAAATCGATTATTTCATAGAAGTAGTGTGAGGGGTGGAGGTTGTGTGTTAATGGTTCCTCTGGCAGGTTTCCTGTGGTTGCTTCCCATAGTATTGCTGCAAGTGAGTAGATGTCAGATTTTTCATTTTTCTGATTGTTTGTTTTTATAAGAGGGTCTTGATACTTAGAGTTTACTGTTATTGAGTAATCATTTAGATCGTCATCATTAAGTATGGCTTCTATACTGATATCAGAGAGGTGGGCTGTTCCTTCAGAGTCTATGAGGATAGTTTCTGGGGTGATGATGTGTTTGAAGAAAAAGGCATTATGACTTTCTATTAATGATTCTGCGATTGAGCAGATTACTCTGAGAATGTTGTGGTGACTGATTAAGTTTTCATTAATACATTGTAGAAGTGTTTTGCTGTGTATTTCTTCTGTAACGACGTATACAATGTTATTATGTGTGATGTCACAATCAAGGACTCTGACTATTCCTTTTGCATTCAGAGCGGCATGATCACGAGCATAGATGATGAATCTGTCTAGGAATTTTTTATTTTGAGAGATGGCGGGAGATAATACTTTGATTAATACATTTTTAGAAAGGAAATTTTGAGTGGCTCTGTATGTTTTACTAAACTGGTCTTCATGTTTTAATGCTGTAAAGGTGTAGTTATTTATTTGATGGTTTAATGATTCGATAGTCATAATTTTGTAGGGTTACTGGTTAGGGTTACTGGTTAGGGAGCGTGAGTTTTCCTTTTATGATATCGAATAAGGCTAAGAATGGGGTTGTTTTTTTAGGTTTAGCTTTCAGTGATTGGTAAATTAATTTGGTAGAGTTTTTTTTGTTATCAGGAGTGATGTTTATTCCGATCATGTATAGTTCATCTTTATTTCCTAGGTAAGCAGTGTAGTTTTCATTAAGTCTCGGGACGGGAGAATTTCTGTGTATTATTTTGTTTTTTGCTAAGAATGATTTTAGTAGGGCTGTTATTTCTGTGTTGTTTTTGTTGAACACAATGGTGCCTCCTTTGAGTGTGATGTAATCTAGAATAGCTGCTGATGCGTTATCAAATTCTCCTTGGGTGGTGGATTCCGAAATGTATAGGAATGGGATGCGGTGAATTTCTTTAATGCTTGGGTCTGTTGCTTTAACAATTACCGAATGAAAGTCATCATTTGGTTTTATGGTTGAGCATTTAATGAAAAGGTTTTCTAGAGGGAATTCAGTTGATGGATCCCAATACATGTAAGTGTGGGGTAGAGGTTTGTTTTTGATGAAGCACACTAGTGCAGACCTCCAGCATAGGCCATGGTATAGGCTGAATAAGCTGTTTTCGTAATCGATGGGTGCAGCGAACATTCCATCTTTTCTTACTGCTTTAGATTCTACTTCTTTCATTAGTCTTACGATTTGGGGGAATCGTTTGTATTCTATATCAGCATCTAGATTTTTATTGATGTGGCTTGCTACATGATTACCTATCTCGTGCCAGAGATTTTGTGCTGCTGGTGCTAGGTTTAGGATTATTGTTATGTAGTGTAAGTCTGTTGATTCTCTGCTGGTAAAGGTTTCTACATCGTTCAATATGTTAGAGCGCAGTGACTGGATTAAGGGAGTTATGTTTTTATTAAATATGACGCGGTGTTTTTTTACGTAGTGGTCACCTAGTATTTCTGAGCAGTAAGCTAATGATGCTGTGTTTTTTATGGCGTTGAACCAGCATGGCTCTGGAGATATTTTTTCATAAATGGTTTGGTCGAATCTTGTTAAGACGTTTGATTTCCTGCATTCGTCATGTTTGACAATGCTGATGAGAGGATTATTTTTTAGATCAGGTTGTTTCCACACTTGCTCTAGTGACCGGAAGCATTCTCTGAGTATGCTTTTCGTGTTTATGGAGTGGGCGATGGGTTTATTGTTGTATGTAGGTCCTGAGATAGTAACTGGGAGTAAGTTGTTGAGATTAGCTTCTCTGAGAGCGAATAGGGCTATAGCGGTAGAGTTTAGGTCGGTGGTGTAATACTGGTAAACATCATATGGCAGCCCTGGGATCCATGCTTTGGTTATTCTTTGATGGTTTATATCGTTTTTGTTGCATGGGAATATTGAAAAATTAATACGAGAATTGGCGATGAATCGCATGGAGATGCCCCACTGTCTGTTTAGATCAAAAAATTCGTCATACTCTTTCATTTTCTGTTCTAATTTTTTATTGAGTTTAGCAAGTTTTCTTTTTGCTTTGGGGTTGTTCATCATTTTGGCATTGGCGATTTGTTCTTCGATGGGGGTGATGTGTTTTTCTAGATACCGATTACCTAGTTTGGTGATTATCTGTGCATAGATGGGATTGACACAGACTTCTCCCCAGAGGCCTTTTTTGTCACCTATGGGAACATTTCCTGAGATTAATTTACCTACAAGCTGAGAAGTGATTTTACTAATGGAGTCGTCGTTTTGAGGCAGGTTAACGTAGAGGGCGGTTAGCCAGGCCAGGTCTTGTGTAGTGTCAGGAAGCCCGAAGGATTTTAATAAGTTAGTTAATACTTCTATTGAGTAGTTATGCTGTTTATCTGTTGCTGGTATTCCGGCTTTGAGCTGTGTGTAGAGAATCTGAGCGTTATTAGCATACCAGCCGTTTGGTATTTCAATGCATCGAATACCTTCAAAAATGGGAACGTATGTAATCTCTTCATGTTTACCTTTAGGGGAGTAGATTTTTTTTTCCAATTTAACGGTTTTGTGGCCGAGCACTTTGGTGCTGATGAGTTTTTTCTTTTTCACTCTTTTTCTTTTCATTTTGGGAGGTTTGCCTGGAATGATTATTGAAGCGTATGGGTATTTGGAGCTTTTTACTGTTTTAGCCGGTGTTCCGGTTCCATAAATGGGTACGAATTCGTCTGTATAATATGTTTTCCATCTTGATTTTACTCTGGGTATTTTTACTTTGATTATTTCGATGTCATATTTTTTTACTATTTTTCTTTTTCCTACTTCAGCGAAGTCACCGAAGACGTCTAGGTCTATGGGTAGTTTGTTGTTATTGGCGGAGCTGATGTATCTTAGGGTGTCTAAATGAGCTGTTACGTATTCTAGTAAGGTTTTATCGTCATAAAGTATGTCTTCGGTATTGTTGACTCCGTGGCTTTGGAATGTGTGAGAATTTACTTGTTCGTTAGCCCTTAAAATTCCGTCATTGATAGTAGGTGTTTTCTTTAATGGCTCATCTGCGGAGAGCGATAGAAACGTTGTTATTATAGTGATATGTATGAGTATGATTATTCTGTCCATATATGTATCTATAGGTTTTTTAGTTAGTTAGGTTACACGATCTCTTTTTTTAGTCTGTGGGTGGTGTTCGGTTTGAGTGCGTATGAGTTGTTGCTTTTTAGGTGTGGTTGTATGGAGGTCTTGTATAGGGTATGATGAGAGAGGTTTGGGGTTGGATGATTTGTTTTTATGATCTAGAGTGGGGAAGCGTATGAGAAGATATGGTCAGATTTATTGGAAGGTGGTTTTTGCTTTAGTTGCACTGGTGGGGATTTTTTTTTATTGGTATTTGGCAAATAGCTGGAAGTCTAAGATTTATAGTGTGGCGAGTGGGCAGCCTGGAGCTGGTTATCATTCAGTAGTTGAGGGTTTGATGGAGGTTTCTGCAGGTAAAGATATTGCGTTTATGTTAGAAGAGAAGCCTAGTCATGGTAGTGTTGAGAATGCTAGGCTTGTGGTGTCAGGATTAGCTGATTTTGGTTTGGTCCAGCTTTGTGGTGAGGTGGATGATGATTTACGATCGATTTCTCATGTGTATGATGATGTTTTGCATATATTGAAGCGAGTTGATAATAGGGTGGAGCGAATTTCAGATTTTAAAGGTAAACGACTTGCTGTGGGTTTACCTGGTAGTGGAACGCGCGTTGTGGCGAAGCAGTTGTTAGATCATTATGGGCTGGGTGATGATGTGGTTATAGTGGATGCTAGCCCTGAGTCATCTGTTAAGAAGTTGATCAGTGGTGAGGTGGATGCAGTTATATTAGTAACTGCTGCACAGGCTCCTGTGGTGGTAGATGCTATTTTATCTGGAGTGGTAGATCATTTTTCGCTTGGAAGTGTGGGGGAGAGTGCGAATGAGGCGGAGGGTTTTTGTCAGAGGCATCAGGTGTTTAAGGCGACTACTGTTCCTAAGCATCTTTATGGGAGGAGAGAGGGTATGGGGTCTGCTTTACCAAGGGAGGCTGTGTCTGTGGTATCTGTGCCTTCAATTATTGTTTGCAGGAAGGATATGGATACTAAGGTTGTATATGAATTTACGCGTGGTTTGTATGCGAATAAGCATGTGTTGGCCAAGCATTCTGTATCGATGCAGCATTTGTCAGAGCCGGTGAATTTTGATTCATTTATTTATCCTTTGCATGACGGGGCGAAGAAGTATTATCAGCGACGGGCACCAGGATTTTTGGTGGTTTATGCTGAGGTGATTGCTTTAATGCTTTCTGGTAGTATTGCGCTGATAGGTTTAATGTCAGCTGTGAGGCAGTGGTCAGCTGTAAGACATAAGAACCGTATTGATGAGTATTATAAGAAGTTAATTGTTAGTTTGAGGAGGCTGCGTGCTGGAGAGGTTGACGGGTTAGAGGAGGAGAAGATGTTAGTAGATTTACGAGCGCAGGCTTATGAGGAGCTTGTGAGTGAGAAGCTTTATGCGAATGAGTCATTCCGTATTTTTCAGGATCTGTTAGAACAGTGTTTGCGGGAGGCGAGAAGGGTGAGGTGATGTTTTTAGTGGGTTTATTATTGTTGGTAGATTGTTACGTGATGGGCCTCGTCTAGGTGTGGCCATTCCATGCGTTCGATTTGGTGCATTAGTGCTTTTAGTGGGATAGGGTGTTGGCGTTTTTTATTTCGTTTAATGAGTTCGTTTATTGGGGACTGGATGGTTATGATTTTTGTGTGTGCTCCGTAGTCTTTGGCTAAGTTGATGACCCATTTTCTGCCGTCTTCTCGGGTATTTGTGGCGTCCCATATGATGTTTTTTTTATCACGAAGTGCTTGCTTGAGTGCTTCTTTGGCGGCTTGCATGACTTGTCCGTTTTTTGATTGGTCATCACGTTTTCCTGTGATTTTTTTTCTTATTTCATCTAGTGAAATGATGGTTTCGTTGGTTCTGTTTTTTTCAATCCAGGATGATTTGCCTGATCCGCTGGGGCCGCAGAGCAGGGTGGTGGTGTAGGTGTTAGTGGGAATGTTGAACGCTCTTGGGATGGCTTCGTGGATGCTTTTTATGATGCCGTCTTCGTAGTCTAGTATGGATTTAGCGAGGGCGTGTTGGTGGAAGAGGTCTGGGTGTTTTGGGAAGGCATTTTTTATGGCTGTGTCCCAGCCTGAGTGGGGGTTTGTATCCCAGCATTGCCATTCTTGGGCTTGGATTTTGAATAGTTCTACTTGTTCGATTTGGGATTCTTGGTCAGGGCATGTTCTGCCAAGCATGTCTGCACGGCAGAGGTGGTATAGGAGTGGGACGTTACAGATTCTGGCTAGTCTGGCGTATTTTGCTCTTGGGGAGTTATCTGAGATTAGTTTTCGGATATCGTGGTGGTGTCCGACGAGGGCGATGATGGTTTCTATGTCGTCTGGGGTGATTATGTTTGATCCTGATAAGTGAGTTGCTAGATAGCTTCTGCCTATGGGTGCGTGGCGAGGGGAGACGATGCGTTTTATGCCGTTTATTTCTCTTTCGCGGGTTGTTATTGGTTTTGCGATGTCGTGGAATGCGGCAGCGTAGTTAAGGGTTTTGATGTTGTTTTTGAGATGGGATTCCTTGGCTGCTGCGTCCATTACCATTTGAGTGTGGGTGGCTACATTTCCTTCGGCGTGCCATTCTGGGTCTTGAGGGGTTTGCTCAAGTTTGTTTAGTAAGGGTAATATATGGCTGAACTGAGTAATGATGTCTGTTAGTTTATCCATTTTGGGATGACTTTAGTTTGTTGGGGATTATTGGTGCGTGCATCCAGTGTTGATCTGTTTGGACGTGTTTTGGTCTGACCCATTTGGCTACGGATTTGGCGAAGTTGTCATAATGGAATTTTTGTTTTAGTCTTACGACGTATCCTTCTGATTTTTCGGTGTTTACTTTTAATTTACGGATGAGTGATTCATCCCAGGTGCCTGTGTGGAGTTCTTTAGGGGTGGGGCAGTTTAGTAGTTCTGCCCATTGTTTAGTTTCTTCCCAGTCTAGGCAGGTGTTAGATTGGTCCCAGATGGAGAATAGGTAGAAGTAGCTGTCTAGATTTTGGTATATGACGGAGTGTTGTGCGTACATATTTTCTCCGCAGAGTCTCCAGTTTTCTGGGATGTCTTGTGCTATGGTGGCGTGCCATGATTTAACCCAGTCTCTGGAGGGGTGGTGGCGGCCGTCTAGAGAGCGAGCATGAATGTCATTGTTATACATGCTGGTGTTTTCCCCGTCCATTTTCTCTGTGACTACTACTTCTTGGCCAATGAAGTGGTCGAGATTTAACTGATAGATATCGTCATCAGTTACGCTAGATGACCAGGGGAGGTGCGGGGTGCGGGGGTATTTTTTTAATGCTGAGTGCTGCATTTTATGCTCTTGATTAGGTTATGGGCCTAAATCGAGCATGAATTTTTTTATTCTATGGATTTCTCAATTTGCTGGATTTGGTGGGCCTTATATTTTTGGGAGGTGTGCTTGTTGCTATGGTTGCTAATAGGGGATTGATTCCATTGTTGGGATGGCATCAAGTAGTTTTTGAGTGTAGTTGTGTTCTGGGTTATTGAAGAGTTGTTCAGCTTCTCCGTATTCTACTATTTTTCCTTTGTACATGACAGCGATGTTGTCAGCGATGAAGCGGACTACAGAGAGGTCGTGAGAGATGAAGATCATGGTTAGGTCTAGTTCTTCTCTTAGTTTGAGTAGGAGGTTTAGAATTTGTGACTGTATGGATACGTCTAGTGCTGACACTGGCTCGTCAGCGATGATGAGTTTAGGTTCTGGAGCTAGGGCTCTGGCGATGGCGATTCTTTGGCGTTGTCCGCCAGAGAACTCGTGTGGGTATTTTTTCATGAAGGAGGGGTTTAAGCCTACGCGTTCCATGATTTTTACGACTGCTTCCATCATCTCGTTTTTGTCTCTGGCTAGTTGTGGATGTCTCTGAAGAAGTGCTTCTGAGAGGGTTGAGTAGATGGTCATTCTGGGGTTGAGTGACGCGTAGGGATCCTGGAAGATCATTTGGAAGTCTAGTCTTTTGTGTCTTACTTGATCTGGGGATAGCTGGGTAAGGTTTTGGTCTTCGAGTATGATATTTCCTGATGTGGCGGGGATGAGTTGCATGATTGTGCGTGAGAGGGTGGATTTACCGCATCCGGATTCGCCAACTAGTCCGAGGATTTCTCCTTTTTGAATTGATAATGATATGCCGTCTACGGCTTTTACTGAGTCGACTTCTTTTTGGATGAGGAGTCCTTTTTTGATGGGGAAGTGAGTTTTAACTTCTTGTAGTTCTAGGAATGAATTTGTCATTTGGAGTGGGTGAGTTAGGGTTATTGTTAGTAGCTGCGTCCCCAGATGGCTCTGGTTTTGGTAGGTGTTCCTGTTAGAATGCAGGGTTGTTCGTCTCCGTCTTGTTGGTTACAGGGGAGGCAACGGATGGAGATTTTGTGTTTTTTACTGAGGGCTTCTTCTTCATCGTTAGATCCTGCCCATGGTGTGGTTAGCCAACCTGGTTGATCGCTGTTAGACCAGTGTTTTTCAAATTCTGATAGGTCTGAGCAGTCGTTCATGTTGTTGTCTCTGAGTTCTGTGGCACGGCGTAGAATTTCGTTTTGAATGTCTTGGAGTGTGTTGGTGCAGTTGCGGATGAATTCTTCTTTATCTAGGAAGTGTTTTACGGATGAGTCTTCGTCTCTGCGCTGCATGCATACTTTTCTGGCTTCTAGGTCACGAGGGCCTATTTCTATTCGGATAGGAGCGCCTTTTTTGACCCATTCCCATTTTTTAGCGCCGCCGCCGAGGTCTCTTTTGTCAACTTGAACACGGAGGGGATGGCCGTGGAAGTTTTTGTGGCGAAGGGTGGTAGCGAGAGCTTCGCAGGCATCGATGATGGCGTCACGTGAGTCATCTTTTGGAGTGACTGGGATTATGATAATTTGTTGTGATGCGATGCGTGGGGGGCAGACTAGGCCGTCGTCATCTGAGTGTGCCATGATGAGTGTGCCGATGAGTCTTGTAGAGACGCCCCAAGAGGTGGTCCATGCAAGTTGTTCTGAGTTGTCTCTGCCAGTGAAGGAGATATTTTGTGCTTTTGAGAAATTCTGTCCGAGGAAGTGCGATGTTCCGGCTTGGATGGCTTTTTTGTCTTGGACCATGGCTTCTACGGTTAGAGTCATATCTGCACCAGGGAATCTTTCGACTTCTGATTTTTCACCTGGGATGACGGGGATGGCGAGGTGGTTGGTGATGAAGTCTGTGTAGATGCCGTGCATTAGTTTTGTTTCAGCGATGGCTTCTTCTTTTGTTTCGTGCGCGGTATGTCCTTCTTGCCAGAGGAATTCAGCGGTTCGGAGGAATAGCCGTGTGCGCATTTCCCACCGCATTACGTTAGCCCATTGGTTAATGAGTAGTGGGAGGTCACGGTAGGAATTAGTCCAGCGAGAGAATGCGGCTCCGATGATGGTTTCTGATGTGGGGCGGATTACATAAGGTTCAGCTAGCTCACCAGATGGGATCATTTTTGTTGATCCGTCATCTTGTTTTTCTGCTTCGAGGCGATGATGAGTGACTACAGCGCATTCAGTGGCAAAGCCTTCTGCGTGTTCGGCTTCTTTTTCTAGGTAAGAGAGGGGGATGAGGAGGGGGAAGTATGCGTTTTGGTGGCCAGTTTGTTTAAAGTATAGGTCAAGTTGTTGTTGGATGTTTTCCCATAATGCGTAGCCCCATGGTTTGATGACCATGCATCCACGGGTTTCAGAGTTTTCTGCCATGTCAGCGCCTTTGATTACCTGTTGATACCATTCAGGGAAGTCCTCGGTTCTGGTTGGTGAGATTGCATTTTTGGGTTGTTTTGCCATGAGTGGAGTGAAGAGAAAAATGGAAGAACTGGAAAGGGTAAAGTTGTTCCAATTGTTACTAAATGGCTACTTAGTTAGTAGATCTGAAATATAAGAAGGTGTTTGTTTTTTGATAGTATGGGTGTGATTTGTTAGGCGTGTGAAAGTTGAATGTTGCTACTTTTAAGGGGGATACACTGAGCTTAATTCAGCTAGTTGATTATTACTCTCAGAGAATTTAGTCATTTTGTCACATTTATTCTCGCCAAACCTTCCATTGATCAGTTAGTTTAAACCTAATCAATTTAAATTATGAACAATAACAGATACAAATTCCTATTGTCCGCGCTACTCATGTTAGTGTTACCAGCTTCTTTCGCAATGGCTCAGTATAAGGTTCAGGTTGATAAACCTGAGATCGTAGCTGTGAAGTCGCCTGATTTTAAAAACTTGATGGCGAAGAAGAAATTTAAGCCTAGTGAGTGGTTAGAGGTGGAGGTTAAATTTAAGGTCGAAGTTTCTTCTAAAGCTAAGAAAAAGGTTAAATTTTTAGATAAGGTTTTAATTAAGTGGTTCATAGCTGCGAAAACTCCAGAGAATGGCAAAGGTATGATCTTGTTAGAAAAAGAGGTTATGCATGTGAATGTTCCAGTCGGTAAAGAAATTTATGCGTCAGTTTATCTTTCACCAAACTCAGTGCTGCGATTAACTGGTAATGACCGAGTTAGTAAGGCTGTTTTTGAGGAGGTGGGTGGTGAAATAAGAGTTAACGGCATGGAGGCTCACAAGAATTCTGGGTTTTTTAGCATGAATAAGCAAAGTAAGTGGTGGACTAATGCTAATTTGTCACGCTACGATAAGATTCCATTGCTCAATAAAAATGAGACTCCATTTAAAATTATGTGGTATGGTCGTTACGCTGAGATCGAAAATAAGCGATAGTCAATTAGATTCAGCTAACGCCTCCTGTGTTTGCTGGGTGGTGTAGTCATAATTTCAATCAATTTAACATAATTCATATATATGGCTGATACACAGTCGATCATAGCACTAAATATAGGTTCGCAGCGGGTTACAATGGGGGTCATGGCTCCTTCGAGTAGTGGGGGTCTTATCTTGAAAAGGTACGAGTCTTCGACAATACTTGCTGATCCGGCTGCAGAGATGACTCGTTTGCCGCAGATTCGATTGGCGATTTCTGAGTTGTCGAGCAAGTTGGGGCTGAGTAAGGGTAAAGTTAATTATGCTGTATCTGGGCAATCTGTTTTTACTCGTTTTGTTAAATTGCCGTCATTAGATAGTGATGACATTGAGCAGTTAGTGGCTTTTGAGGCGCAGCAGCATGTTCCATTTCCTATTAATGAGGTTGTGTGGGACTGGCAGCTTTTAAGCTCTGAAGGAGGGCAGCAAGAGGTTGTTTTAGTGGCTATAAAATCTGATTCTCTTGATGATATTAATGAGTGTGTTACCAACGCGGACCTTTCTACAGGTATGGTGGACGCTTCACCAATGGCTCTTGCAAACGCATTTCTCTATAATTATGGGGATTCGGAAGAGCCTACATTGATGATAGACATAGGGGCGCGTACTAGTAATTTAGTGTATGTTGATGGATCTAAAGTCTTTACTAGGACTATTGCGATTGGCGGAGCTACATTGACGTCTGCTATTGCCAAAGAATATAACGTGCCTTTTATTGAGGCTGAATCGCAAAAATGCACTAAGGGGCTGGTTGCTTTGGATACAAGGCATACTTCTCAGTTAGACGATGATACGGCATCACTTGCCTCATGTATTAGGACAGCTCTTAACAGGATGCCCGCTGAAATAGCACGGACAACAAATTTCTTCAGGAGTCAGCATGATGGAGCGGCTCCTCGCAGGATATTTTTAGCTGGGGGAGGATCAAATCTACCGATGATTTCAGATTTCATTCAAGAAAAGCTACGTTTACCGGTTGAGTATTTCAATCCACTTAAGCGGGTTTCTGTTGGTCAGGATGTCGATGTAGAGAAAGTATCAATGGAGGCTCACTCGCTAGGTGAGATTGTAGGTTTAGGCTTACGTTCGTTGAAGGAGTCTCGATTAAATATAGATTTGGTGCCTGATGTTGTTCAGCATGAGCGTGATGATGCTCAAAAACGGCCGAAGCTTATTTTAGGGTCTTGTTTGATTGTTTCAGCTTGTGCAGCGTTTTGTGTGTTTGGGTTTCTATCTAAAAAGCGAGCTGTTAGTGCAGCGGCTGATCAGGCAAAAGTTGTAAAGGCTTTAAATGTGTATGCAAATCCTATTCGCAAGAAATATGATGACGCGAACAAAGTGGCTGATGTAGTGGGCCTATATAAAGGCGCGGTTGATTCCCGGTTGCATTGGCTGGAAGGTTTACGCGATATTAAAGCTCATTTTTCTCATCCCGAGTTATGGATCATAGAGATGAAGCCTGTAGTAAACTTTAATCCTGATGTTGAGGAAGGGGGTGATACATATGTAGAGATTCTTGATAAGAATGTTAAGAGTGTTCCCTATAATAAATCTTACATTACAGTTCCTGGTAAGGAGCCAGAATTTGATAGTAGAGGTCGTCCAAATCCAAGGTATGTTGCCCCAATGGTAAACGCTTTAAAAATTAAAGGTTTTTGGCGAGGGTCATCGAATGGTCTTGTGCGTAATCAGTTAAAAGAGCTTATTGAGAAATCTGAGATTTTTGGAAGAGATATTACGAAAAAAGTTAGGAATAAAGATATGAAGGTGACACTTACTAACCGTGAGATACTACCTGAGAATGCTACATCATCGGAGGATGCGGATAAGCTTGGAGCTCCATTCACTGCTATTATTCCATTGAATAACCCCATTTTAGTTAAATAGATAAGAACATGAGTTGGTATCAAGAAAATAAATTTGCAGCTACAGTGATGGGAGCTACGGCTTTTGTCTCAGGAGTTTTGGTCTATATTGGGATGGGTTTTAATTCTGAAGCTGACCTTGCTAAACGTCAGGAACAGCGTTCGGTAAATGAGATTGATCGGTTGCAGTCGGCTAGCTTGTATCCGAGTGCGGTCAACAAAGAGCAGTTGGCTAGAGAGGTAGAAGCATTTGCATCTGAAGCTAAAGGTTTTCAAGAAGAATTACTGAAATATAGGCCCAAGGTGATGGCGAAGTTGACTCAAAATGAGTTTAGTGGTGAGGTGACTGCTTTCCATCGTTATTTACAGGATTATTACAAAGAGAAAGGTATTTCTTTATCTAAGGGGGCATCTGTGTATTTTGGTATGGAGGAATATGCTAAGGTAACGGCATCTGAAAGTTCTACTAAGCTCTTAAACTATCAACTAAAAGCATTGAAGAGTTTATTCAAGAGTCTGGCTGACTCTGGTATAGAGTCACTTGAAAATGTTCACCGGCCACAAGCTGCTGAAGCAATTATTGCAAAAAAGGGTAAGTCTAAAAGTAATTCTAAGAGATCTAAAAAGCGTAGCCGTGCAAAGACGGTAAGTAGTGTATACGATGGATTGCCGATAGAGGTTACTTTTACTGGTTCAGAGGCATCCATGCAGGAATTCTTTAAAAGTTTGGTTAATAACGATGATTATTTCTTTACGGTTAAGCAGTTTATGGTTCGTAATGAGAAGCAAGAGAGAGTTTCTATATCTAAATCGACTCTTGCTGAAAAAGCTGAACTAGCAGCAATGGAATTTGATGATCCTGGAAGTAAACAAAAAGTTAATACTAAAAAAGAGATACTTAAGCAAGTTACCGGTAACGAGAATGTGACAGTGTTTATGCTTATAGAATTAGTACTATTTCATGAGGCATCTGAGGTAGAAATACCAGGGCTTGCTATGAATAAGCAGGCAGAAATTAAAGGCGCTAAGAAGCGTGAAACTCAATAATTATTTAGAATATAATGTCTTGGTTATCAGAAAACTATGAAAAAGCTCTTATGGGAGTTGCTGTGGTAACAGTAGCTGCTGTAGGTTATTCGATATTCTCAGGGAGTGGTGATGTAAAGCCGCCAAAGACTCAAACTCCTAATGATCAGGTGCAGCTGGGTCAGAGGGATGTTTTATCTACAGCTCTCAAGAGGTTTACATCTGTGGTTGATATTGCTAGTAAGAAAAGTGATGGTAACGAGGTTCAAAGTTTTACGGCTTTCCCACTCTATAGTGTGAAAGGTAAGAAAGGGTTGCAGTCACTTAATGACGATTTTGAGATTCATCCTGGTATGAAGTTGAAGTGGTGGAGAGAAAATGGGCTTGAGGATTATAAGTATAGTGATGGGCCTGAATTGGATGCTGATAAAGATGGGTTTACTAATCGTGAAGAGTTTGTCGGTAAAACAGACCCTAAGGATGCTAAGTCTCATCCTGATTTTATAGCTAAGCTTGAGCTTATTGATAAAAGTTCTGTTCCGTTCTCGATGAGTTGGACGAAGGTGAATGATAAACAAGGTAGTTTTACCTTTAAGTCTGGCCGGAATCGCATTTCTTACGTGCAATGTTCTGCTGGAGATAAATTGCCTCTTAAGATTGAAAAAAAATATAGGAAATTTGAAAAATATAACAATTTGCTTGGTCGGTTTGATATTTTAGAGAAGAAAGTGGATCCTGACAAGACTGGTGAGCAAGCTGAGTATTATATTATACAGGTTAATGATAAAAATAAGGTTAAGAAGCCATTTCGGTTATATTACCGTGAAAAATACCAGTTTAAAGACTGGAAAACTAAGTTAAGCTTGAATATAAAAGGGCTGGATACTCCTTTTGAAGTGCCTGAAGGTGAGAGCTTCTCATTACCTCACGATCCCGATGCTGAGGAGCGACCTTACAGGTATCTGTCTAACAGGGACGGAGGTATAGTTATCGAGTATCAAAAGAATGGGCAGAAAACGACTATTAATCTTGATAAGAAGGTTGTTACTAAATCCTTAGATGAGTAGGATGAACTCCTTATTTGATAAGGATTAGACAATAGTCAAGTTTAAAGAGTCACAACTAATACTAAAAAATTTTACAAAAAATAAAAAAAACGCTTCACAAACCCCCCCTAAATAAACGAACCTATAATCAATTATGGAAAACACACCTACGCATCGATCAAGTAGAACAGCGGCTATATTAATGGCTGCTGCAATCGCTATGCCAATTGTAGTGTCTAGTGTAGCATCTGCTAGCGAGAACAGTCTCGTCAAAGCGGAGATAGCTAGACGAGAGCTACAGATAGCAGACGCAGACAAAGCAATACAAGCAGGGCGTAAAGCCTACAGTAGCAGGAAGTTTGAAGAAGCTGTCAATCAGTATCGCAAAGCAGTACAGCTTTTACCACAGGGGCCAGTAGCGGCAGAGCGCCGTCGAGAGTATATTGGTCATTTATTAGATGGCTCAATTGCTCTATCGACACAATACCGCAGATCAGGCAAGTATTCTGAGGCTAAAGAGCTGTTAGATAATGTTCTTAAGAGTGACCCGGGGAATATTCAGGCTAAAAAGCATCTTGAGTATCTTGATGATCCGATCAGGACTAATCCTGTGCTAACTTATGATCACACTAAGAATGTTGAGAAAGTAAGGAAGCTACTATACAGAGCAAATGGTTATTATGATTTAGGTCAATTTGATTATGCGCTATTGGAGTATCGTGAAATAATGCGCATTGACCCTTACAATAAGGCTGCTAGGCGAGGAATGGAGAAAGTTGATGCAGCGAGGAGCGATTATTACCGTGCTGCCTATGATCAGACGCGGGCTTCGATGTTGGCTCAAGTTGACCAAGCGTGGGAGATTTCTGTGCCTCCCCTTATAAGGACAGGGACTATTGATGGTGATTCTCGTGGCGAAAATGTTAACCCTGCTATTTATCTAAAGCAGAAGTTATCTAAAATTATGCTTCCTGTCGTTGAGTTTGATGAAGATGCGACTGTTAGGGATGCTATTAATTTCCTAAGGCTTCGCTCAAGGGAGCTAGATGACGAGTTGGATCCAGATAAAAGGGGTTTGAACTTTGTCTTCCGAAATAGAACCATTCTAGATGACGCTGGTGATGCCAAAAATGCAGAAGTTCAGCTTGATAAGATTGAGAACAAGAAGCTGGGTGGTCTCAAAATTAGGAATGTTCCTCTTGAGGAGGCGTTGAAGCAGATTTGTAAGATGACTAATCTACGTTTCAAGGTAGAGAGCTATTCGGTTGTTATTATGAATGCGTCTGATGTTGATGTGAATGAGATGTTTTCTCGCACATTCAAAGTGCCGCCTGATTTTATGAACCTTATTTCTTCTGACAACGGAGGTGGGGAAGATGGTGCTGATCCGTTTGGTGAAGATGAGGCGGCACCTAGAAAGTCTGTGGCTGAGCTGCTTACATTGATGGGTATAAATTTTCCATCAGGTTCAACAGCTGGCTTTAGTAAAGCTAGATCGACGTTGTCTGTCCGCAATACTTCTAATGCGCTAGACGCTATAGAGGAGTTGGTGATAAATTTAAGGAATAAGAAGCCAAAGCAGATTAAGATTCTCACTAAATTTGTTGAGATAAGTCAGGAAAATACCGATGAATTAGGTTTTGACTGGATTATTTCACCTTTTGGTATTACGTCAAATAGTTCTTTCCTAAGTGGTGGAACTTTGGGTAATTCGATTGGGCGGACTGGATCAGACTTTGTAAGTCCGATAAGCGGTGTCAGTGTTCCTGGAGTTGCAGGTTCTAATCAGAGTGTATCTAACATAGTTACTGGAGGTAATCGTTCAGGTGACTATGCTATTAGCAGAGACAGTATTGATTCATTCCTTAATAATCCAAACAGGACTGCTCAGAATAGTAATGTTGCGCCGGGTATTTTATCTCTCACTGGTCTCTTTACAGATGGTCAGGTTCAGATGATCATGCGTGGTCTTAATCAGAAAAAGGGTGCTGATGTTATGACTGCTCCTAGTATTGTTACACAATCTGGAAATATGGCTACGATACATATCATCCGTGAATTTATCTATCCAACTGAATATGAGCCACCCGAGCTTCCGCAGGCAGTAAATGTAGGTGGAGGATTGAACGGTGACGGTAATGGAGGTAATGAAGGTGGAAACATTTTCCCTGTTACTCCTGCTACTCCAACTGCGTTTGAAACACGTAATACAGGTGTTACTCTGAAGGTAGAGCCTACTCTTGATGAAGACAGTTATACGATCAATCTTAAGTTTCAGCCTGAGATAGTTGAGTTTGAGGGATTCATTAATTATGGTTCACCTATTCAGTCGCCTGGAACTGATGCATTAGGTAATCCGATCACGATCACGATTACTGAGAACCGTATTGAGATGCCTGTATTTTCAACACGTAAGGTAGATACTTCAATTACAATCTATGATGGTCACACTGTGGCTGTTGGTGGACTTATGAGGGAAGAGGTTCAGAACGTAGAAGATAAGGTGCCTATACTTGGTGATCTTCCATTAGTTGGGCGTTTGTTCCAGACTAAGGCAGAGAATCACATCAAGAGTAATCTCATCATCTTTGTGACCGCTCGTATCATTGATGCGACTGGGCAGCCAGTATCTCAGGCAGTCATTGGTCCAGATGGAGTTCCTACTACTGGTGGAGAAGCTTCTTTATTGCCGACTATTAGTAATTAGTAGAGCGTATGAATTGATTTTAAGCGGGACTGCTGAGTGCAGTTCCGCTTTTTTGTTTTAGTTTGTTGTTATTTCTGCAATAATTGGGGATAAGAATTCTGTATATTTAATGAGATCATTTGGTTTAACGGGGGGTATAGCTAGTGGTAAGTCGACAGCAGGCATAATGTTACGGGAGGCTGATTCTGGGTTGATTTTATTTGATGCTGATGCTTGTGTTCGAGGTTTGTATGAGGATGAGGGGTTTAGGGAGGAGGTATGTGGTGTTTTTGGTGATGAGTGTATGGGGGTGGACGGTTTGATTGATAAGGGGTATCTGCGAGAGGTTGTATTTGCGGATGATGGGATGAAGAGGAGGCTGGAGGGGCTTATTCATCCGAGGGTGAGGAAAGAATGTCTTGCAATGCAGACTAAGGCTGTGCATAGTGCTTGTGCATCGCTGTTTGTTGCCGACGTTCCGCTTTTGTTTGAAGGTGGATTTGACTTTGGTCAGGAGGCAAATCTGGTGGTTGCTGTATCTCGTGAAACGCAGGTGCGGCGGCTGAAAATGAGGAGCGGATTCGACGATGCTACGGTTCATGCCATTCTTGCGGCTCAACTCCCCATTTCTCACAAGGAGAAATGTGCCGATGTTGTGCTGTGGAATGAGGGGCCGAGGGCTGTGTTAGAGTCACAGGTTAAAAGATTTATAGAGAATAACAGATCATGAGCGAAGAAGCGCAAGAAGAATTGAATTTAGGGGACGAGCTAAGTCCGGTAGTTAAGAAGAAAGTGGCATCTACGAAGGTGGCTAAGGCTGATATCGTTAAAGATGCTGTGCTTACTGAGGTTGTTGACTCTACTGTTGGTGACTCTGCTAAGGAGGAATCTGCTAAGGGTGGTTCATCTGGGGTTGGTTCTGAGGTTGAGGTGGATTTGGGAGGTAAGGAGGTGGATGAAGTTAGTGGAGTTGATGTTGTTGAGCCAGAGGAGCCTAAATATGATGTTCCGGTGAGTTTGGTGGTGAATGAATTTCGTGATAAGCCATTGGCTGAGTTACATGCGTTGGCGGACTCTTTGCCGATTAAGGTTCCGCCTATGGCTATAAAGAGTCAGTTGGTGTTTGATGTTTTATCGTTTTATGCAAAGCATGGTACGGAGTTGACGGGTTATGGTTTTATGGAGCAGGCTAAGGATAATTATGCTATGTTACGCTGTCCGAAGAAGTCTTTCAAGACGTCTCCTGATGATTTGTATATTGGTGGAGATTTGATAAAGAAGCATGGGTTGAGTGTGGGGCAGAAGGTGACAGTTAAGATGAGGGCGCCACGTGGCAGGGATAAGTATCTCTCGGCAATGGAGGTGTTATTTGTAGAGGATTTAGATATTTCTGATTATGCGAAGCCTGATCCGTTTGATAAGTTAACTGCTTTAATTCCTAATGAGAGGATTATATTAGAGAATGGTTTAGAAGGTGGTCTTGGGGTGAGGTTAGTGGATTTGGTAGCGCCTTTGGGTAAGGGGCAGAGGGGTTTGATAGTGGCGCCTCCGCGTGGTGGTAAGACTATTCTTTTGAAGAATATAGCTCAATCGATTAAGTCTAATCATAAAGAGGTTGAGTTGATTATTCTTTTGTTAGATGAGCGGCCTGAGGAGGTGACTGATTTTGAGGAGACGGTGGATGCTGAGGTGTTTAGTTCTACGTTTGATGAGCCGTCACGGAGGCATGCGCAGGTATCTGATTTGGTTTTGGAGAGGGCTAAGAGGTTAGTTGAGTTAGGGAAGGATGTTGTGATTTTGTTAGATTCTCTTACGCGGTTGGCGCGTGGACACAATAATTCTCAGAAGGGTGGAGTTATTGGTTCTGGTGGAGTGAATCCTCAGGCGTTGCAGAAGAGTAGGAAGTTTTTTGGGGCTGCGCGAAATGTTGAGGGTGGGGGGAGTTTGACGATCTTGGCTACAGCTTTGGTTGAGACTGAGAGTAGGATGGATGAGGTTATTTTTGAGGAGTTCAAGGGAACTGGTAATATGGAGATAAGGCTTGATCAGGATCTGGCCGAGCGTAGGATATATCCTGCTATTCATATACCTCAGAGTGGGACGCGGAATGATGACCGGTTGTATCATCCAGATGAGATGCAGAAGGTTTTAGAGATACGCCGAGTGGTGGCTGCTTTACCTGTTGGTGATGCTATTCAGACTTTATTGAAGGCTCTGGGTAATACTCAGAATAATACGGAGTTGTTGTTGAAGGGGATTTAATTTATATCTAGCAGATGATAGATACTACTCAAGAGCTTGGTGATTATTTGGGTTCACTGAAGGGGGACTTCAGGGCTATGGACCTTGAGGGTGATAGTCTGCATCGATATCATGAGAAGATTTCTTTAGTGCAGTTTACTGATGGGGAGAATCATCAGCTGATAGATCCTTTAGCTGTTGATGATATGCAGCCATTGAAGGATTTTCTTAAGGGTGGTGAGTTGTGGATGCATGGTGCGGACTATGACATAGTTATGATGCGGAGGGATTTGGATGTGGTTCCTCCTGTTATCTGGGATACTCAGATTGGTGCTCGGTTGTTAGGTGTTAGGAAGTTTGGTTATGGTAATCTTGTTGAGCATTATGAGGGTGTGGAGATTTCTAAGAGTTCTCAGAAGGCAGATTGGTCAAAGCGTCCATTGACTGATAAGATGAAGGAGTATGCGATTAATGATGTTTTGTTTTTGAAGCCTATTGTTGAGAAGATTCTTGCGGGGCTTCATGAGAAGGGACGTTATGATTGGTTTGTTGAGAGTTGTGAGTGGGCTAGGGAGAAGGTTATGGAGCGTCCTTTGGAGAAGGAGGATCCATGGAGGATAGCGGGATCTGGTAAGTTGTTGCCTCGTGGTCAGGCGTATTTACGTGCGCTTTGGTATTGGCGAGATGAGCAGGCGATGGATTGGGATAGGCCTACTTTTATGGTATGTGGGAATAAGCAGTTGATTGCTTGGGTGTCTGATTTGATGGCGGGTAAGTCAGTTCGTTTTCCGAAACATTATAGGCCGAATAGGATAAAGGCTTTTCATGCTGCGGCTGATGAGGCGAGGCAGATGAGCGATGAGCTTTTACCGAGGAGAGTTAAGGCGAGGGGTAAGAGGCTGAAGGATGAGGCTTTTGAGGCGCGAGTTGATGCGTTGATTGAGCGCCGAGATTCTGTTGCTGAGGGTCTTGATATTGACTCTAGCTTGATTATTTCTAGGGCTTTGATAGAGGCGTTGTCTGCGCATGAGGTGGAGCCGGCTGATGTGTTGATGAAGTGGCAGATGGAAGTGATGGGGATTTAGTTTTATGTTGTTGTTTTTTAGTGGGTTGTGGATCGCTTTGATTTTCTAAAAAGATTGTATTTTTTTTAGAAAAATGAGGATAAAGAAACTGCCCTAATTAGGGGCTTTTTTCTGGTCATGGGGCAATGAAACTATACTCTGCATTGATACATGTCAGAGAATCCAATTGAACCAGAAAACGAGCCGGATAGAGTTCAGACTACTGTCTCGGGAGAGCAGGAGTATGGCGCTTCGCAGATTGATAAACTAGAAGGTCTAGAGGCCGTTCGAAAACGTCCCGGTATGTATATCGGTGATCCTGATATTAGGGGTCTTCATCATTGTGTTTTTGAGGTGATAGATAATTCAATTGATGAGCATTTGGCGGGCTATTGTAAGATTATAGAGGTGTCTTTGAATGAGGATGGATCTATATCTATATCTGATGATGGGCGTGGTATTCCTGTTGATGTTCACCCTAAGTTTGGTATTCCTGCAGTGGAGTTGGTTTTAACGAGTTTGCATGCTGGAGGTAAGTTTGGTCAGGGTGCTTATAAGTATTCTGGTGGTCTTCATGGTGTGGGTGCGAAGTGTGTGAATGCTTTATCTGACTGGTTTGTAGCGGAGGTGACGCGGGAGAATAAGGTTCACCGGATTAAATTTGAGCGAGGTGCTACTAGTGAGCCATTGAAGGTAGTGGGGAAGGCGCCTGATGGTGAGTCTGGTACTAAGGTGACTTTTTACCCTGATGCGACGATTTTTGTGGATACGATACAATTTGAGTTTGACCGGTTGTCGACCCGTATGCGCGAGTTGGCGTTTTTGAATCCTGGGCTAACGATTAATTTGGAGGATAAGCGTCCTGAGTCAGCAAAGAAGGGTTCCTTTTTTTATGCTCGTGGTATTGTTGAGTTTGTGGAGCAGTTGGGAGAGAATAAGACGTTGATTCATGCTGATCCTGTTGAGTTGCATGGTGTGAGGAGTATTGAGGTGGATTATGATGGTAAGGTGGTAGAGGATGATGTTTTTGCAGATGTTGTTTTTCAGTATAATGATAGTTATAAGGATAATATTCTTTGTTTTGCTAATTCGATTCCGAATACTGATGGGGGGACTCATTTGACTGGTTTTAGAGGTGCTTTAACTAGGGCTATTAATCAGTATGCTAAGGGTAATAAGTTGTTGAAAGATAAGGATCCAGCGCTTTCAGGTGATGATGTGCGAGAGGGGATAGTATGTGTTATTTCTGTGAAGATGCCTAATCCTAGATTTAGTTCTCAGACTAAAGGGAAGCTGGTTAATGCGGAAATTGAGGGGGTGGTGAGCTCTATTGTTTTTGAAGGTCTGAAGGAGTATTTTGATGGGAATCCGAATTTGGCTAAGATGATCATAGACCGTGCTGTTAATGCTGCGCGGGCAAGAGAGGCGGCTAGGAAGGCACGTGAGACGGTGCGAAAGTCAGTGATGTCTGGTGGTGGTTTGCCAGGTAAGCTGGCGGATTGTTCTGAGAGAGACCCTGCGAAGTCTGAGATTTATATTGTGGAGGGTGATTCTGCTGGAGGTTCTGCGAAGTCTGGCAGGAATAGGATAAATCAGGCTATTTTGCCGTTACGAGGTAAGGTGATTAATGTTGAGAAGGCTCGTTTGCATAGGGCGTTGCAGAATAAGGAGATTCAGGCGATGATTACAGCAATAGGAGCTGGGATTGGTGAGGGGGATCAGGAGGGGGCTTTTGATGTTGGGAAGGTAAGGTATCACAAGGTGATTATTATGACTGATGCTGATATTGATGGTGAGCATATTAAGACGTTGTTGTTGACTTTCTTCTGCAGGCATATGCCTGCAATGGTGAGAGCTGGTTATCTTTATATTGCTCAGCCTCCGCTGTATAAGGTGACTCGTAAGAAGCGTGAGGAGTATATAGCTGATGATGATGCGTTGAATGAGATACTGATTCAGTTAGGCTCGGAGGATGTGAAGCTGAAGCAGTATGGGACTTCTGAGGAGGTTGATTCTGATTTGCTCCGAGGAGTGTTAGATACCCTGGCTCAGTTGAAGAAGTTTACGTCTGCTTTGGAGGGTCATGGTGGTAGTTTCCGTGATATATTGTCTCATAATAGAGGGGGTAAGTTGCCGGAGTTTATGGTGCGGGTGAGGCTAGGTAATGAGGAGTCTGTTCATTATTTGGAGGATGAGGCGGCGTTGGAGAAATTTGCTGCTGAGAACCGTGATTTGAGGTTGGCGCATGAGGAGCTTTCTGAAGAGGAGGTAGAGGATTATAAATCTAGGTATGATGGGCAGCAGAGGAGGGCGGTTAAGCGTGATTTGAATGAATCAGCTGCGATAAGTAAGATTTTAGGTCGATTGAATGAGTTTGGTTTGAATACTGACCCGTTCTTTTCTGATGATAAGCCTGTCTATGAGCTGATAGAGGGTTCTGGAGATGATGGTGATGGTCCTGTTCCTGTGTTTAATCTTTTTGAGATATTAGATAGGGTTCTGGAGATAGGCAGAAAGGGGATGCGTATTCAGCGATTTAAGGGACTGGGTGAGATGAATGCTAAGGAGCTTTTCTCGACGACGATGGATCCTGAGAGGCGTCAGCTTCTTCAGGTGAGGCTGGATGAGGATAATGAGATAGAGGCGGACAAGATGTTCGATATTCTGATGGGGGATGTGGTGGAGCCGCGAAAGAGATTTATCGAAGATAATGCTCTTAATGTAAGAAACTTGGATGTTTAATAACGAATTTTTTTAGAACATGTCTAACGATAATATAAAAGTAGTTAATGTAGCAGATGAGATGTCTAAGTCCTTTTTGGACTATTCGATGTCTGTCATTATTTCTCGTGCTTTACCAGATGCGCGAGATGGTTTGAAGCCGTCACAGCGACGTATCTTGTATGCGATGCACAATGATCTTTCATTGACCCCGAGCAAGGCGCATTTGAAGTCTGCGCGAATTGTGGGTGACACGATGGGTAAGTATCACCCGCATGGAGATAGTGCGATCTATACTACGTTGGTAAATATGGCGCAGCCATGGACGATGAGAGAGATTCTGATTGATGGTCAGGGTAACTTTGGTTCTGTTGAGGGGGATGCAGCTGCTGCGATGCGGTATACGGAGGCGCGCCTCACGCATATGGGGTCTGCGATGATGATAGATTTGGAGAAGGAGACTGTAGATACTACGCCTACTTATGATGAGACGCGTGAGGAGCCTGTGGTTCTTCCTGCTGCTATTCCTAATTTATTAGTGAATGGTGGAACGGGTATAGCGGTGGGTATGGCTACAAATATTCCTTCTCATAATATGGGTGAGGTTATTGATGGTGTTTGTGCTCGTATTGATAATCCGCAGCTTTCTTTTGAGGAGGTGAAGACGTATATTAAGGGGCCTGATTTTGCGGGTGCTTGTGAGATCCGTGGTTTTAAGGGGATAGATAGTTATTTCCGTACTGGACGAGGTAGTGTGAAGATGCGAGGCACTATGGAGATAACAGAGAAGGCGTCTGGTGTTTCTGTGATAACGATTACTCAGGTTCCGCATGGAGTTAACCGCGCTACGCTTCAGCTTAGGATAGCTGAATTGGTGAGGGAGAAGATTTTGTTAGATATCTCAGGTATGAGGGATCTTTCTGATGATGAAACACGTATTGAGATAACGCTTAAGCGTGATGCACGTGCACAGGTGGTGGTGAATCAGCTTTATAAGTTGACTGCGATGGAGACATCGTTTGGGGTTAATATGTTAGCGATTCATGAGCGTAGGCCAAAGCAGATGTCTATTCTTGATTGTTTGGATGCTTTTATTGAGCATCGGCGTGAGATTATTATTCGTAGGACGCGTTATTTGTTAAAGAAGGCTGAGTTACGAGCGGAGAACTTGGAGGCGTTTTTGTTGGCTCTTGGTCATCTTGATGATTTTATAAAGATAATTCGTGATTCTAAGAATAGGGATGAAGCGCGTGAGCGTTTAAAGAAGTATGATTTTCCTATAGCGACTGCTGAATCTTTGGGGATTTTGATACGTTCTCAGGCTTCTGTGCGTGGTGATAGGTATGTGTTTACGGATAGGCAGGTGAATGCGATTCTTGAGCTCCGTCTTTACCAGTTAACTGGGATGGAGAGGGATAAAGTTAAGGGTGAGTATGATAATCTGTTGATTGATATCAAAGATTTCCTTGATATTTTGGCGAAAGAGGCACGTGTTTTGGCTATTATTAAAAATGAGTTGTTAGAGATTAAGGAGAAGCATGCGACACCGCGTCATTGTCCGATTCTTCCTGATGAGGGTGAGATAGCAATAGAGGATCTTATAGCGAATGATGGGATGATAGTTACTATTTCTAACAAAGGGAATATCAAGCGTACTCCGTCAGCTGACTACCGGGTTCAGGCGCGAGGTGGTAAGGGTGTGAAGGGAATGGATACGACTAAGGCGAATCAGTCTAAGGATGATGAGGATGATTTTGTAGAGCATTTATTCTCTGCACAGGCTCATGATTATCTGATGTTCTTTACTAGTACTGGGCGAGTGTATGTGGAGCGGGTGTATGGTTTACCTGAGGGTTCTAGAGCTTCTAAAGGGCGTAGTATAAAAAACGTGTTAAATCTTCAGCCTGACGAGACGATAGCTGCTACGCAGAGGTTAGAGCGTCAGTTAGATGATGATGGGAATGATGTAACGTTGCAAGTGGAAGATAAGTTTGTGCTTTTTGCAACGCGCAGTGGAAAGATTAAGAAGACGGCGTTGTCTGCGTTTAAGAATTACCGAAAGGATGGTATAATTGCTATTAAGTTAGATGAGGGTAATACTCTTATTGATGTTAGGGTTACTAATGGGAATGATGAGGTTGTTCTGGTGACACGTAAAGGTAAGTCTCTAAGGTTTGATGAGGCGCAGGCGAAGTCTCAGGGGCGAGCTACAGCGGGAGTCAGGGGGATACGACCTGATGATGATGATTATGTGGTGAGTATGGCTATTGTGAATGAGGAGGGGACGTTTCTTGTTGCTTCTGAAAACGGGATAGGTAAGCGGTCACCATTTTCTGATTATCGTGTGCAGTCACGAGGGGGTAAGGGTATTATTACGATGAAGGTGACAGAGAAGACTGGTGAGGTTGTTTCAGCTTCTACTGTATTTCCTGATGATGAGTTGATGTTAATGACATCTGACGGTCAGTCGATAAGGATACGTTGTGCTGATGTCCGTGAATGTGGGCGTAATACTCAGGGTGTTAAGCTGGTGACTATGAAGGATGGTGTAAAGTTACAGGATACAGCTAGAGTGGTGCCTGATGATGATGTGGAAATTGACTCAGGGGAGTCTGAAGATATTTCTGCTGAGTAATTTCTATCCTGTGATTGAAAAGTCAAAGCCCTTCATTTCTTTATAGATATGAAGGGCTTTTTGTATTTGAGAGTTGTTGTTTGATATGGGGATGATTGGTTTGTGCTTTTTTTTCTGACAAATGCGATAAATTGTGTAAGTGTGTTTCCAAGCATTGTCACATAATACAAAATATCACATGAAGTTAAGTATTATGGGCATTATTTAACCGTACAATAATAATGATGAAAAAAGTAACAATAAATAGTCTGGCCGCTGCTGTTTTAATGACAGCGAGTGGGAATGCAGAGGAGTGGAAGAGCAGTTTTGATCTAGGCGCTACTTTGACTGAAGGTAATAGTGAATCACTTCTGGTTACGATGGGTTTTGTCACCGAGAAGATAGAGAAGCAGAACGAGTATAGAGCGAACCTTTTTTACACATATGGTGAAGAGGCGTCTAATGCGACTAATGATGAGTTATTTGGTAATGCTGCGTGGAGACATCTGCATTCTGATAAATTTTATTCAGGAGCAAGGTTTGACTTCCGTAAGGATGAGATAGCTGAGATTGATTACAGGGCTGCTCTGACTGGATTATTCGGTTATTATGTTATTAAGGATTCTAGTACTTCACTTGCTTTTGAGGGTGGTTTAGGTCTTACTTATGAGGAGCTAGGTGGTATTTCAAATAATTATGTTCACGCATACATTGGTGAGTTTTTTGAGCATAAGTTTAATGATAAGACGAAGATTTATCAGTCGCTATCATTGGTAGCTCCTGTGGACAATACTGATGCGCATTTGGTTGTTGGTGAAATTGGTGTTGAGACCTCATTGAGTGATACGCTTAGTTTGAAGGTTTATGTTCAGAATAAGTATGATGCTCAGCCTGCAGCAGGTAAGGATGATAATGATCTGAAGGTTGTGACTGGTATTAGTTATAAGTTTTAGTCTAATCTAATTAAGTGTTTAGCCTTCATTAACTTGGTTACTTTTTAAGTTAGTGAGGGTAAAAATCAAAAAACACGTATCTTAGTGATACGTGTTTTTTGGTATTATACCATTTTCACAGTTATTCTGGGTGTATAGTAGTTTTAATGTATTTGGAAACAGCAGTAGAGCTGATTTTTTGAAGTGCAAAACAATATATCAAGATTAGCTTCGTTATTCGTCAGTTGCATAGTCCGCTATTCGCTTTCCTCTTGCCTTGCTACTCTTGCTAATCTTGTTGTGTTATCAATCCATTCTAACAGTTCAAATCGTATTAGAGTGGTTTTGAGGATTTAAGGATCCTATTTTTTGCTACAAGGTTGATTTTTTAGTGAGTCTATCAATAGCAAATATAGGTATGTTATGGGAAGGCTGTATAGACTGCTGAGTAGCTATTTTTCGCTTTGCTGTTATGCGCTCTTGGTTATCTATAATGTCTAATAATGCTGTCATTAGACTGTTTAGCGGTTACCAAGATTTAGCGTCTTGTTTGTCATTGAATTCTTGATCTGGTCCAGGTGAGGCTACGATAGCTGAGTCTACATTGAGGTTGGTTTTGTATGCGGGGCCTTCTGCGTTATTACCAATTTTAGTAGCGTCTATGATGCCGTTAGCACCATAATCGAGTCTGATGGTGTATGGATTATTCCATTTGTCTATTAGTTTGCTAACGTTGTCGCCTGAGTATACGAGTCCGTCCCTGTCTCCTTTTGCTCTGTCTGCGGTGAAGAATTTTTTAGCTTTATCGTTGAAGTCTGTATTGATGCCCATGAGAACCTCAAGAAGGTCTCCGGAGTCGGTGGTTACATTTTCGTCATTTGATGGATATGTTCCTGTGTATGGAAGGCTATCGTATTCAGCTTGGAATCCCTCGATTGCAAATGTGATGTCTTTGCATATTTTTTTTGTTTTCGTTACATCTGCAGTAGTCATGAAGCCTACTATGGGTCCGTAGGCTAACCCACCTAGTATGGCGATGATGGCTACTACTACGAGAAGTTCCATTAGAGTAAAACCTTTTTTAGATGATTGAGTATGTTTGATTATTTTCATAATATTAATTTGATATGTGAAAGTTTTGAATAAATGCGTTTACAATGTCAACACATTAGAAGCTAGCATGTAAATGAGTAGATGGCAATGAGAAAAGAGGTTGTGTAGTGCTTGGGTTGTGTGCAAGGTATAGATATGAAGAATATGCGGGAGAGAATACTAAGCCTAATGAAGAGTCCAGGCTATCAGCCAATGAATAAGTCGGAGTTTTCAAGGTCGCTGAATCTTCAGAGTCCTATGCGAGCTGGTTTGCGAGCTGCTTTAAGTAAGATGGAGCGTAAGGGAGAGATCGTGATGGTTAATAAATCTCGGTATGTTTTGGGGCAAGTGGGGAAGGGTGCAGGTAAATCTGGTAGTGATGGTATGATGGTGGGAGTGTTACGTTTTCAGAATGGTGGGAATGCTTGGTTTTATCCTGATTTGAAGAATGAAGCTAATATAGCGGCTGGCTTGGATGAAGATAAGTTTGATCGTGTTTTTGTGCCTAGTTATGATACAGGTTTGGCTTTGGATGGCGATAGAGTTTCTGTTAGTGTTAGGTTGCCGAAGGTGGGGGATAGTGAGCCAGCTAGTTCGAAGTATAAGGGGAGAAAATTTAAGGGAAAAAAGGTACAAGCTGGAAGAAAGGGAAGGCGTTCAGGTGGGAGGCGTGGTGGAAGTAGGTTTGATGATGAGGCTAAGGGTAAGGTTGTTGATGTTATAGAGAGAGTGAGTGGAGTGGTACTGGGTACTTTTAGGGTGAAGGGTAAATTCCGTTATGTTGAGCCAGATTTTACAGGGTTTAAGTCGGCTCTTGAGTTGGAGGATGGTGAGCTTGGGGCTAAGAGTGGGCAGCGGGTAGTTGTGGAGCTTATTCGCTGGGAGAGTCGATCTGCGGCGCCTGTGGGTAAGAT
The DNA here is from genome assembly GCA_937934595.1 of uncultured Verrucomicrobiales bacterium. GTDB lineage: Bacteria > Verrucomicrobiota > Verrucomicrobiia > Verrucomicrobiales > Akkermansiaceae > Rubritalea. The sequence goes on from CALGZA010000031.1 coordinate 85,234, forward strand.
TACTAAGGTGTTAGGGTGGCCGGAAGATCCTGGTGTGGACATAGAGAGTGTGATATCGAAGCATAATTTGAGGTCTAGTTTTTCTAGTGAGGTTAGGTCTGAGGCGCTGGCTTTGTTGGCTTCGTTACAGGGTGGTGAGACTGATGTGGAGGAGGGTGATGAGAGTCCTGTTATAGAGGTGTCTGAGTCTGAGTTGTCTAGGCGAGAGGACTGGCGGGATGAATTGGTGCTTACTGTAGATCCTGATGATGCGAAGGATTTTGATGATGCATTGGCGGTGAAGCGACTTGATGGTGGTGGATGGGAGCTGGCGGTGCATATTGCGGATGTTTCACATTACATTAAGCCTGGTAGTGCTCTTGATGATGAAGCGGTTAAGCGTGGTAATAGTACGTATTTGGTGGACAGGGTGCTGCCGATGTTGCCGGTGCAGATTTCTAATAATATATGTAGTTTGAGGCCTGCTGTGGATCGATTGACTAAGTGTGCTGTGATGACTTTCGATAAGAATGGTACGCGGTTGTCTTCTAGATTCTGTGATGCGATCATTCATAGTAAGGCGAGATTAGCATATGAGCAGGCTCAGGTTCTTTTGGGTTTACCATTAGAGGATGCTTCTGAGGTGTTGGTTCCTGATGTTGGGGATGAAGTGATTAGTGCGTTGAGGGATACTTGGGAGCTAGCGAGTATCTTGCGTAAGAGGCGTTTTGCTGATGGTGCTTTGGATTTGGAGTTTGAGGAGACTAAGATAGTTTTAGATGAATCATTAAAGGCTGTGGATGTTGTTGATGTAGTGCATAATGAGAGTCATCAGATGGTTGAAGAGTGTATGCTTGCTGCGAATGAGGCGGTGGCAGTTGCGTTAAAGATGCAGCGAAAGAATGCTATTTACCGTATTCATGAAGATCCGGATTTTGATAAGCTTAATGAGTTTGCGGAGAAGGCGCGTGCGCAGGGTTATAGGGTGGGGGATCTTACAAATAAGGTTCATATTCAGGAGCTATTAGATAAGGTGAAGGGGACGACGAATGAGGAGAGTATAAAGATAGGTTTGTTGAAGAGTTTGAAGCGAGCTGCGTATAGTACTGATGCTTTAGGTCATTATGGTTTGGCTAAGATGGATTATTGTCATTTTACGAGTCCTATACGAAGGTATGCGGATTTGGTGGTTCACCGAGCAATACAGTCTTTACTAGTGAATCCGCCAAAGGCTCCTGATCGTAATCCTAAGCTTGCGAAGCTTGCAGATATATCTAGTCATATTTCTGATACTGAACGGAAGAGTTCTGAGGCTGAGGTGGAGACGAAGCGGATGAAGATGATGGAGTATTTGGTGGGTGTTCAAGAGAGTGGGGGGAGTAAGGAGTTTACAGCGTTGGTTACGGATGTGCGTCATATGGGGTTATTTGTAGAGATATCTTCTATGAGGGTGAAGGGGTTAGTGAAGGTTGAGGATCTTCCTGGCAGGCATGGTGATAGATGGAGGATGGAGGGTTTACGTTACGTAAGTAGTGGTGGAGCTGAAATTAAGTTAGGTGAGAAGGTTAGAGTGCAGATTGTGCGAGTTGACATGGAGCGGCAGATGGTGGATTTCAGGATAGTTTGTGAAGATTAGATTGGGTTGCAGATATTGTTGAATGGGGAGTGTTTTTGTGTTTTTTCAATGAGAGAAAGATATTATTTATGGCTTCAGGGTATAGAAAGATTAAGGGAGGTGTAGTAGCGCCGAGGGGGTATAAGGCATATGCAGTTGGTGCCGGTGTGAAGACGCCCGGTGCGGACAGGTTGGATATGGCTTTGATAGCTAGTGATGTGGATTGCGTGGGGGCTGGGACTTTTACAACGAATAGGGTGAAGGCGGCCCCAGTAAGGGTTAGTCAGGCTCATTTGAGAGATGGTGACTTACGTGCTATTTTGGTAAACAGTGGTAATGCTAATGCTTGTACTGGTGTTAAGGGGGTGGAGGATGCTCGTTTATGTGCTAAGGTTGTAGGGGATTTGTTGGGTTTGAAGCAGTCTCAAGTAGGGGTGTGTTCGACGGGAGTTATTGGTTTGCCTTTACCGATGGTGCGCATAGAGCCGAAACTGCATGAATTGGTAGGTGGTTTGGTTAGAGGTAGTGGTACGTCAGTGGCTCAGGCTATAATGACGAGTGATACTAGACATAAGGAGATAGCTGTTAGTTTGGAGGTAGGAGGAGAGCGGGTGAGGATAGGTGCGTGTGCTAAGGGGGCTGGTATGATTAATCCTTATATGGCGACTATGTTGTGTTTTGTTACGACCGATGCAAGGTTGTCTCACGGGTTGTTGAAGGAATTAGTTTCTGAGGCTGTGGGTTTATCGTTTAACAGGATAACGATTGATGGGGACATGAGCACTAATGATAGTGTTATTATGCTGGCAAATGGAGCAAGTGGGGCGAGGGGGATTAAGCGAGGATCTGCAGATTTCAGGATATTTCAGGAGGCTTTGAATTATGTGATGTTAGAGATGGCGAAGTCATTGGTCTGTGATGGTGAGAGGGTGACTAAGTTTGTAACAGTAAATGTAAAGGGTGCTAAGAGTGAGCGTGATGCGAAGAAGGCTGCGGAAGCTGTGGCAAATTCTTCCTTGGTGAAGTGTTCTTGGAATGGTAATGATCCTAATTGGGGTAGGATCATTCATGCGATTGGTTATTCTGGGGCGGTGGTCAAGGAGGAGGGAGTAGATATTTTTATAGGTGGTCTGGCGGCATGTTTGGGTGGTTTGGAGGCTGATGTGAGTATGGATGCTCTTCGTGAAAGAGTGGCTTGTGATGCCTTTGCTATAGATATTAATTTAAATTTAGGTGTGGGGGAATATACTGTTTATAGTAGTGATTTGTCACCTGAGTATGTTGATTTTAATCGTTCTGAGTATGCTTATTGGAAGCAGGCTAAGAAGGATGGTTTGACTAAATCTGTTTAGAGTGTGTGCTGTGAAGCAGATGCTGCTGAGGTTTCTTCATCGTCCATTTCAGAGAATACCATTAGTCCTGCTGAGGTGTTGATTGTTGAGATGACGGTTACTTTTTGAGTGGTTCCGATTTTTGAGAATCCGTTGTTGACTACGATCATTGTTCCGTCAGGGAGGTATCCGACACCTTGTTGTTCGTCTTTGCCTGGTCTGACTATGGGGAGTTTGACTTGTGTTCCGATGTCGATTTGAGGTTTGAGGGCTTCGCTAATATCGTTGATGTTAAGGATATCAACGTTTTGTAGTCTTGCTACTTTGGCTAGATTATCGTCAGCTGTTAGGATTTTAGCGTTTAGGACGTGGCTTATTTGGAGTAGGTGAGCGTCTGAGCTGTCTGATTCTGAGCTTGCTTTTGAGTCATGAACAGTGACTTTGATGTCTTGAGATGATTGTAATTTTTCTAGGCATTCTAGTCCTTTTAGGCCGCGTTGTTTACGGCTTGGGGAGGCTGAGTTAGACATGGTTTGCAAGCGGTCTAGTATGAAACGAGGGATAACGAGGTTTTTCTCAAGGAATCCTGACTGCATGATGTTAAATAGTCTGCCGTCTGTGATGATGTCTTGATCTATAATTAATGGTTTCCCTGATGTGGCATCGTTTCTGAAACGCACGTATGGAATGACGACGGCGAAGTCATCTTGGCCGCTTCTGAGTGCGATGACGGTGCCAAGGAATCCTAGGCTTGAGAAGAGCATGGTATTGAATGCTGTTTTGAACCCTTTATGGTTAGTGATCACTTCATCGAACACTGAACTTATGATTTCTGGGACGCCGACTCTTGTCATGAGCCATGCGCAGAAGAGTCCGATAAGGAGTCCGAAGGTGCCAGTGGAGAAGCCGCGGATGGTGTAGCTTTTAGAGAGGTTTTCAATAAACATAAATAATAGAGCAACGCAAAGACCGGCGATGATTCCTACCCATAGTTTGTCTGGCCCTAGTAGTTGAGAGGCGAGAGCCATTCCGGCGAATTCGCAGACAATGAGGTAGAGTATTCTTGCGATGTTTAGTGAGGTTGTTGATGATTTTTTGCTCATTTTATTTTCATGTTTTATGAATAGGTTCTGGATGTGTTTACAGCTTTGTTTATGAGCTTAGTTTTTTTGCCAGATCATGGCGTGTTCACGATTTTCTCTACCTGGGTAGCTTGTTTGTGGTTTAGCCTCCCATGAAAGTGTGAATTTTCTTTCGAAGTTTTTAATGATGTCTTCGATGGAGGTGGAGAATGGTGGTCCTGTATCGGGAGGTTGGCCTGTGTCTATGAAAAAAACGCCTGCAAAATAGGCTTTTGGTTTCATGAGTTTGTGAATTTGATCGACATACAGTGAGCGAAGTTGTGGTGGGATGGCGCAGTAGCATGTGTGCTCCCAGATGAGGTCATACTGTATGGGGTGGGATTTTATGTTGAATATATCTTCATGTAGCCAAGTAGTTTTTAGCTTGGGGTAAGTTTGTTTAGCTATGCGAATGGCTTCCTGCGAGATGTCTAGGCCAGTAGTAGCGAGACCATGTTCTTCAAGGAGTGCGATATCGTGACCGATACCGCATCCTGGGATGAGGGCGGAGAATTGTGGTTGGAAAAATTGGGGGGTGTTTGAGATGAGTTCTTTTAAGACTGGAGTGGCTGCGCCTTTGTCCCATGGTTTATCGTTATTTTTGTAGCGTTTATCCCAGTCCATGAGTTTAGTTTTTAACCGACTTCACGTCCGTTTTTGTCTACGACGATTAGGATTTCTTCTGAGTAGTGTTTTTCTGCGGCGTATGAGCTTATTTGGAATGCTCGCTCGATTGTTTCTGCGGTAGCTACTTCGTTGTAATATCCATAATCGTTTTTTATTTTGATGGAGAATGGGCCTTCCATCATTTCCCAGTCGTCAGAAAAGTAGTCTTCAATGTGTGAGAAGTCTACTTCACGGAATGAAGATTTCATGAATTTTTTGACCCTGCTATGAAACCAGTTGGGAGTAAGTTTGTGGTAATCTACGATTTCTTCGGATTTTCTGTATGCGTAGTTTTGAGTTTGGAGAATGAATTCAAAACTATCAGGGTTGCCAGTGTAGACGATGGCGTTCTCCATGGATCCTTTGTTAACACTGAGACCTGCACCGCAGATGTATAGTTTACCGTCGATTTCAGATTCAGTATCAAAGATCACTACTTCTACCGTGTAGCCGTATTGCATAAGGAGCTCACCGATTCTGGTGAACTCTGCAACGATTACTTCTTCAACGATTCTCTCCATTTCAACATAGCCGATGTGAAGGGCTTGTCTTTTGCGATCTTCGCTGAGGGGTTTTTGATCAATATTACGAGGCATGGGATGTTTTTTGTATGGTGATGGTATCGAATTATTTTACGAAAGTGAATTAAAAAAATATCTGATTTTGATTAGGGTGTTTGTTTTTTTGTGAGTGTGTATTTTGAGAGATATGAGAATCTTGTATTTCTTATGGTTGACCGTGGCAAGTTGAGTCATTAGGGTGTATTTATTAACTGTTAATTAGCCTAGATTACAATGCGTTTTGAGTGGCTAATGGACATCATTTAACGATCATGATTAAGAATAGAAATTTACCGATTTTAGCAGCTGTTACATCTATGGTGATGGCGGGAGGTCTCTGTGTGGGGCAAACTGAGGTGCCTGCGAAAGAGCTGGGTGAGGCTAAGGTTGCGACATCAGCTAAGACTGATGTTAGTAGAGCTAAAGGGGTAGCTAGGAAGTGGGCTCACGATTTGTCTGATATAAAGGCGGATTCTAGTACATTGTATGGTACGATGGATAATGGTATGCGTTATGTGATTCATAAGAATGGGTTGCCTGAAAAGCGCATCTCTTTTAGGTTGCATGTGGATGCTGGTTCTTTGTCGGAGACTGATTCTCAGAGAGGTGTGGCTCATTTTTTGGAGCACATGGTGTTTAATGGGACGAAGACGTTTCCTGATGCGACGAAGTTAGTTCCTCAGATGCAGCGTTTAGGGATAGCTTTTGGAGCGCATGCGAATGCTTATACTTCTTTTGATGAGACAGTTTATATGCTGGATCTTCCTGATATGAAGCCTTCCACGGTTGATTTGGCTTTTAATGTTATGGGGGATTTTGCTGATGGTGCGCTTTTGACAAATGAGGAGATAGATGAGGAGCGTGGGGTGATTTCGTCTGAGAAGACTTCACGCGATTCTATTGGTTTGCGGATGATGAAGAAGCAGTTTGCTAAGTTGATGCCGAATTCGTTAGTTTCTAAGCGTTTTCCGATAGGCATAGAAGAGGTGATAGCGAGTGCTCCTCGTTCTGAGTTTGTGGATTTTTATACACGATATTATACGCCTGAGAAGATGACGTTTATTGTTGTGGGTGATTTGGATGTGGCGAAGATGGAGAAGCGTGTTTTGGCTACTTTTGGGTCGATAGGGAATCCTATGGAGGCGGGTGAGCGAGGTTCGATGGGTGATGTGAGTGTGGCTAAGGGTTTTCAGACTGCAGTGTTTTCTGATAAGGAGTTGAGCTCGACGGATGTATCATTGATACAAGTGAGGCCGAAGGAGAGGGAGATAGATAGTAAGGCGAATAGGGCGGCGAAGTTGCCTTTGAGTATAGCTCATGCTGTGATTAACCGTAGGTTTTCACGGTTAGCGAAGTTAGAGAATGCTGCGATTACGAGTGGTTCTATTAGGACGTCTGTTTTCTTTCGTGAGGCGGAATTAGGTAGTGTGGATGTTACGGCTAAGGATGGGAATTGGCAGGCAGCGGTGCCGGTTTTGGAGCAAGAGCTAAGACGAGCTGTTGAGTATGGTTTTAGTGAGGGAGAGGTAGCAGAGATAGTGGCAGGTTTGATCAATCGTTATGAGCAGAAAGTGAAAAGAGCGGCTACTAGGAAGACTGCGAGTATAGCTTCAGCACTGGCTAAGCACGTTCATGGAGATTTTGTGTATTCTACACCTGAGGATGATCTCTCTATTTTAAAGGAGAACTTGAAGCTGGTGAATCCTGCATCTTGTCACAAGGCTCTGAAGGATTTTTGGAAGACTGAGGATATTACATTGGTGTTGAGTATACCGGAGGCGCCGGAGAATGTTGAGAAGTCATTGACTGCGTTGTTTCAGAGGTCTCAGTTGGCGAAGGTTGATGCTGTAAAGAAGAAGGAGGTTAAGGCATTTGCATACACTGACTTTGGTGAAGCTGGGACGGTGGTATCTGAGAAGCATATTGAGGATCTGGATATTCATCAGTTGGTATTTAGCAATGGCGTGAGGGTTAATTACAAGAAGACTGATTTTGAAAAGAATCAGATTTCAATAAGTTCTAAGTTTGGAACTGGTAAACTTGGGATGCCTCAAGGTAAGTTGTGGTTAAATATGTTAGCAAGTGCTGTTGTAAACGGTGGTGGTCTAGGTAAGCATAGTTTGGATGATTTAAGGACGCTTTTAGCGGGGAAGAATGTGGGTATAGGTATGGGGATAGATGATGAGTCTTTCCGTCTGGTGGGTTTGACTACGCCTGGTGATTTAGAGCTTCAGTTGCAGTTGTTTTGTGCTTCTTTGATAGATCCAGGGATGCGGCCTGAGGCTGAGCGCCAGTTCAAAGCTAGGTTGCCGATGACTTATTCTAACATAAAGCATTCTGTAGGTGGAGCACGTGCGAGGGTTTCTGGTTGGTTGCATGGAAATGATGGTAGATTTGCATTGCCAGATATAGAGGCGGCTAAGGCTTTGAGTATACCTGATGTGTTGAACTGGGTGCAGCCTCAGATGCGCGAAAGTGCTCTTGAGATAGGTATTGTTGGTGACATTGATGTTAAGGGTCTGGTGCCTTTATTAGCTAAGACGGTGGGAGCTCTACCTAAGCGTAAACAGGCAGAGAGTGTGCCTGATGCTCTGCGTGAGATAGATGTTCCTGAGACTCCGGTGGAGAAGACGTTTACGTTTGAGAGTAAGGTTGCTACAGCATATGCTACAGTCAGGTGGAGAGCTGAGGATAATCTTAAGCAGGATGTTAAGCTGAGTAGGCGCGTTGGAGTATTGGGTTCTATTTTGAGTGATCGTATGAGGGTGAAATTACGAGAGGAGTTGGGAGATGCATATTCTCCTGGGGCTTATGCGCAATTATCTAGTTCATACAAGAATGTGGGGTTTGTAACTGCGAGCAGCGCTGTGAAGCCTGAGGATCTTGATAAGGTGACTGAGGTTATCTTGAAGCTTGGTGATGATTTGGGTAAGAATGGAGCTACAGAGGATGAGCTGAAGCGTGCATTGACTCCTAGGTTTGGGATGTTAGCTAAGTCGATCAAGCAAAACTCTTATTGGCTTGATATGGTGGTGACTGAGTCACAGTCTAGGCCTTATCTGATGGACTGGGCGCGGGAGCGTGAAGCTGATTTCAGGGCAATCAAGCTGGAGGAGATAAATGCATTGGCTAGGAAGTATCTGGTGAAAGATAGAAGTATTTCTGTAAAGATTGTACCTGAGAAGGTGAAGTAGTTATTGATAAACATGTTATTTTAATGGCGTTTATTGTTATTGATTAGACTCAGAAACGACAAGAGCGTGTCGGCTTGATATGTTGCTGACACGCTCTTGCTGTTATTTACGGCTTTGGCCGTGTTGATTTTGATGGGTGTTTAGAGAGGGGGTTCTCTAGCTGAGTGTTATGTTAGTTGTTTGCAAGTCTTAAGAATATGCTTATGTTTGTTTTACTTGCCTTGGCGTTGACGCTTACTCTATCTCCATTGACTTTAGTTGAAATGGTGGCTGTGATGCCGTTTTCATCAGAGTCGATACCGTCTGCTTTATACCAGTTTACGAAGTCTGTGGTCCATTCGTATTTGATGGTTGCATTGAGTGCTGTGCCGAATGATTGATGTTCGGCATTGTATTCACCTTTTACGAAGTCTGAGGATACAGGTTCTAGTTTTAAGGTAGAGAGGTCATTTGTTGTGAACTTTGAAGTTGCTGATTTAGCTGATACGCTAAGTGTGGCAACTGTGGAGTTAGGGTTTGATCCATTGTATAGAGCTGTAACTTCAGTTGCTGTTAACTGACGGTCGTAGAGGTATACTTCGTCGAGTGTGTCTGCGAATCGTTGATCTCCGAACTGGTAGTTACCAATACACCTGACATCAGAGTCAACTGTGTATCCGTTTACTTCACCTACTGGTTTTCCATCAAGGTAGTAAACGACTTTTCCTGGGCTGCCGACTGCTGTGATCATATGCCATACTCCGTCTTCTCTGTTGAGGTTAACGCCGCTATCTCTGTGGCCATTACGGAATAGCCCAAGGTTTTCTTGGCTGAAATTCACGATGATTTGGTGGTAGCTTGCTCCGCGGAAGAGAGTGCGCCAGCCGTCCGAGTCAAGGCCCTCATACCATGCGGAGACTGTCCAGTTGGTGCCGAGAGGTATGCTGTTATGGGTTAGCTTGCTGGTGTTAGCGCTGAATGCGGCTCCGCCTTGAGAGAGGCCTGCATTGGTGTGGTTGACTAGGAATGGGTTTAGGTTGAAGCCGTTTCCGCTGTCGTCTTTTCCTATGTTGCTACTGTCATTGAATGAGTAGTATGCTTTGGCACCTGATGGGACTGTGTTGGTAACTGGTGTGGTTTGTAGTGAAGATCCCATTACTTCAACTTCAGCTAGAGATAGGGCGAAGTCGTTTAGTCTGTTACGGCCAAGTTGCTGAACTCTAACAATACGGCCGATGGTTTCACCGGGTTTCCATGATTCTTTGATTCCTGCGTGGCCTGAAGTTACGTAGAAGTCATCTGATTTAGCGACTGATCCAGCAGAGTTTATAATGCTGATACGGTAATTAGATAGTCTTTGTCCGAGGTGTGCGTCAGTTCTGTTGTATAAAATGATTTCTGATATAAGTTTATCACTTCCTAAGTCAACTTGCCAGTAGTCGGCATTTCTTGCTGCGTTATGAGTAACGCTACCTTCACCGTATACTCCGCTTGTATTACCGTCGATAGCGCGTGATGCGGAACCGCCCCAGCCAATGGATGTCTGGCTTGCGACTGCACCTTGTTCTCTAGCTAAATTGATGATTGGGTTGGTTGCGGGGTCCGTTGTGTCTTCATCTTTATCTTCTGTGGTTTTGTGTGAGAATGCAGTCGCAGGGATGGTTTGTTTTGCAATATTGGGTCCAGACCATTTCAGGGTTAGGCCGGCTCCTCCGCCGTTTTCAAAGAATTCGACGCGGATGTCATGAAGGCCGGCGCTGAGGAATGTGGTAGCGGATCTTTCACGCATGCCGTGTAGGCCGTCGTTGTTGATGATTTCTGTTCCGTCTAGCCACAATTTTGAGCCATCGTCTGAGCTTAGGTAGAATGTGTAGTTTCCTGCGGTAGTGATTTCTATCTGGCCGGTGTGTCTGGATGCGAATGTGTCGCTCATTGAGCTTGGTAAGCCGCTCCAGGCGGAAGATACGCTTGGGTAGTTGATTTGAGCATCTGTTCTGATTATATCTGGGGTTCTTCCTGAGAGGTCAGGGAGGCTGAATATGTTGTTTGAGTAGTCGAAGAATTCAGCTTTAAGTCCAGTTTCTGATTTTTGAGCGAAGATGTGTGCATAGTTTTGTTGTATGAAAGCTGTGAGCTGGTTGGCCATTGCTTGTTGTTCTGATGCTCTTGGGTGACCGCTAAATGCTCCATAGGGTATAAGGAGTGATTTTATTTTTTGATCTCCGTGGGTTGTTTTCATCCTGTTAACTACGGTATTTACGTAGCTCATCCATGTGGGGTTGTTAGAGATGTCCATGTTTCCTAGGATGCAGATGATTTCTGCGTTTGGGTGTGCGGCTCGGAACGTTAAGATGAGGTTCTCGTAGGCATCTATGATGCCATTAGCAGTTGAAGCGTTGTGTGGTGTAGGTTTTACCCAGCTGTCATTTTGGAAGAGGTTTACAACTACTATGTCAGCTTTATCGTTGGCGTAGCTCCAAACATTGTTTCCTATGGCGGGGATATTAGGGTTGATGGTGTTATAGTGAAGTCCCATCGTGTATTGCGGTAATGTAGTGATGCTGTTGGGCCATGGGTGTTTGACGGCTAAGCCTGTGCCTGCGGTGCAGATGTATTCCATTTTGAGGGCTCTAGCTGTTAGAGCGCCGTATGCGTTGTAGTTGTTCCAGTATTGTGCGTCTGTAGTTTCTGTGGGTGCGTCTACACCGTGTCCATCTGTGATGGAATCGCCGTAAAATTGAATTGTGAGCGCTGGAGCTGGAGGCGGGGTTTTGAGCGTTTTACCTGTGTCCGTGATGAATCCGTTAAAGGCTGTATTATCGTTGTAATATGATGTGAGTTTAAAGAGTTCGACCTTGTGTGTGCTAGAGGAGGCGAGTCCTGTAGCTAGTGTGATGGTCTGTGATCCTGGGATGAGGTTAAGTTTCTGAGGTGTTCCGTCATTGATGATAGCGTAGAAGAAGTCGTTGCCTGATGCGCAATCGAGGGTTACTTGGAGTGATGATCCCTCGAACCAAGCTTTGATTTGAGATCCGCTCCAGTGCATTCTTGGTGATGCTGGGTTGGTCATGTCAAATCTGCCTGTGTAGCGGATATTGCTATTTGTTGGTAAAATCTGGTCTGCTAAGCTTGTAGAGACAGATGCGATGAATGTTAATGGTATAAGGAGGCGGGTAATTTGTTTAAACATAATGGCCTTCCCTTACCTCTAGAATGCTCACTGTCAACCACTATTTATAAATTAATGAGGAGGGGACTATTTAGTAGGGAGAATAGATAGGTGCTGCTCTCGGTAATCAATGTTTTGTTCAGCTCGAAGTTGCTTTTAAGTCATACTGGGTGGTTTTTTTCTGCTTATCTCGGGAGCATTTTTGAGTCTGTTGAGTGTTATTCTTCTCATGGTTGATAAGTTCTTTGCGGAGTTTCGATTAGTCACTTGGTTAGCATCTTCTCTGAAAATCTTGTCTGTGACCCCATGGTAATTCTTTTCTGTAGTGTATTAATATGCTATAGATTAATGATTTTCAGGTTCTATAGCCTCTTTGGTGCTGGTCATATAATAGCTTTTGACCTGACGAATGCTATTATCTTCAGTGTCGTGTGACGATAGAGTGTAATAATACGTTCTAGTTTTTTCCATTTTGTGCGCATGCCTTTTTGTATCCAGTCTAGGTTGCGGCAAACTAAGGTTTGTCTTGTTTCTTCTCTACCTTGTATCATGATAAAACTTCTGAAATCCTTGTATAATCCTAAATAATAACTATTTTTCCCTAGTGTGAAGTCCTTGTTTAGCGGTTTCTTTGTTTGTGGTTTTTTTCGTGTTTGTCTTAATAATAATTATAGGGGTGTTTTTTTGGTGAGTGTTTTATTTTACTGATCCTTGACGATTTTTCTAATAGGGGTTAGCTAGAGGGGTATGGAAGAGAAACTGGAAATAGAGATGGCTCATTTGCCTGAGGAGGGTAAGGCTTTTAGTGGAGTTTTGGATTCTAAGGTGTTTGGGTTATCCGAGAGGGATGCTAGGCCAGTGGGTGGTTTGGAGTATGATCTTTATGTGCAGCGATTTGATGATGAGCTTTTATTACGGGGATATTTAGGAGCTCCGTTTGAATTTGTGTGTGTTCGGACGAATAAATTATTTGTTCAGACTATTTCTTTGGAGGATGTGGCGGTAGCTTTGGAGGTGATTTCTGGTGTGGTGGATGCTACTGAGGCTATACGGGAGGAGGTTTTGATTAGTTTTCCAAGTTATCCAAGGTGTGATGAGGGGGATGATCCTATGGAGTGTGAGCTTGATGAACGCTATTTAGCGCTGGACAAACCTGTGGAAGATGGTGTAAGTGATGCGCCCTCAGACGAGCGAGAGGATCAATGGTCCGCGCTCGATGGGTTTAATCAATTTAAAGACAAACAATAATTACAACCACCGGATATCCGGTATACTATTATGGCAGTACCTAAGCGTAGAACATCAAAGATGAAGCAGAAGATGCGTCGCGGCGCAAACCGTTGGAGAGCCCCGTTACTACAATCTTGCCCAGAGTGTGGCAGCCGCGTCCCTGGACATATTGCTTGTCCTTCATGTGGTTACTACCGTGAGCGTCAGATTCTTGACGTTGATGTCCTCTAATAAGTGATGATTTTACTTACCCTGTGGGGTGAGTTTTTTCATATCCACTTTAATAAACGTAGCGATGGTTCTATGCTGTCGCTCGTTTTTTGTTGTTTGGATTTCATTAATAATATCTGCAAAATAATATGAGAATAGCGCTTGATGTGATGGGGGGAGATAAGGCACCTATGGTTAATGTGGTGGGTGCGCGTGATGCTTTGGTGTTGTATCCAGAGATAGAGGTTCTTTATTTGGTGGGTGATGGGGAGGTTATAGCTAGAGAGTGTGCTGAGCATAAGCTGGTTGATGAGAGGGTGGTGGTGGTGCATGCTAGTCAGGTGGTGGAGATGGGTGAGAGTGGAGCTAAGACGTTGCGTAGTAAGAGGGATTCTTCAATTTCTGTGGCTACTGGGTTGGTGAAGTCAGGAGTGGCTGATGCTGTGGTGAGTGCTGGTAATACGGGTGCTGCTGTTGCGAATGCTACTTTGAAGTTGCGGACTTTGGCGGGTGTAGAGCGGGCGGGGATAGCTTCGCCTTTACCGAATGAGCATGGTATTTGCAATTTACTTGATGCGGGTGCTAATCCTGAGGCGAAGCCTGAGCATTTATTGGCTTATGCTGTGATGGGTGCGATGTATGCAAAGCATGTTCTTGGTGTGGAGCGTCCGACTGTGGGGCTGATGTCAAATGGTGAGGAGGAGGAGAAGGGTACTGCGTTTACTAAGGAGACTTTTGCGTTATTGAGGCGTGTGGAGGAGAGTGGTCATGCACCTTTTGATTTTCTGGGTAATATAGAGGGTGGGGATTTGTATGAAACTAAGTTGGATGTGGCTCTGACTGATGGTTTTACGGGGAATATTATTTTGAAGAGCTGTGAGTCAACGGCGAAGGCTATGTCTAAGTGGTTAAAGCTTGAGTTTAAGCGTAAGCCGATGCGTGTTTTGGGTGCTGCGATGGCACGTGGTGCGTTTAAGGCTGTGAAGCGGAGGAGTTCTTATGAGTATTATGGTGGGAGTCCGCTTCTGGGGATAAATGGGACTGTGATCATTGCGCATGGTGGATCGTCTGCGTTAGCGATGCAGAATGCGATACGGGGTGCTGTGGAAGCGGTGGAGCAGAATGTGAATCCTGAGATTGAGGCTGTGATGTCTCGGTTGGCGGGAGAGGGGTTGGTTTAGTTTGGTTTAGATCTGGGCTTTAATTTCTAGTTTTTCGAGTGCTTCTGGGGAGTGTTTTCCTGATGGTGCTGTTTCTAGTATGTGGAATTGGTGTCCCATGATGGTGGGGTGGGTTAGTGTTTGGAATTGTTTGATGAGTTGGAGGGTGTTTGGGTTGATGTTATTTTCTAGGGAGAGGAGCCATTGTTTGGCGTGAGTGGTGAGGTAGTGGGCTTGTGTGGCGAATGATTTGATTTTGTGTTGATGTTTGATGTAGGTGTTTGCGAGTTGTGTGAAGTCTACGTGAGCGGTGATGTCTTTTTGTCCTGGGTGGATGAGGGGGTTTTCGTCTGCTTGGTGTTGATGGTAGCATCTGAGGGTTCCTGTTTTACGAGCTGGTGTGTAGTATGTGCTGTGGGTGTATCCGTAGTCGATGGTTATGGTGTGTGGGTGTTCTAGTGTGTTGGTTATTTCTGCGATGTGGTGGTCAATACCTGGGCGGTATTCTGTTTGGTAGTGGTTTGGCAGTTGTGATGAGTGTGGTAGTTTGGAGGTGAATTGTTTGAGTGTGGTGGGGATGTTTTTGTTTAGGTGGAATGTGAGTGTGTTGTTTTTGAGGGTGACTGTTTTTTCGTGCCAGGTGTTGTTTTCTAGTTGGAGTAGGTGGACGGGGAGTGCGTCGATGAGTTCGTTACTTAGTATGATGCCGTGTTTGCCGGATATTGATTTTGGTGAGCTGTGGATGGTTGTTTTTGTGGTGTGTTGGCTTAGCTTTTGTTTTTGTAGTTTTTGTATTGAGGGGAGGTGTTCGATGATGTGGTAGTGGGTGTTTTTGTAGAGTTCTGGGAATGATGATTGTATTTGGTTGAGGATGTCTAGTGCGAGTTGTCCGTTGTTGGCGCCGATTTCTATGATGTGGAATGTGGATGGGGTGTTATGGTCTAGCCAGATTTTATGTATTCGGTGTGCTAGTATGGTTCCGAAGCAGTGGCCGACGCTGACGCTGGTGAAGAAGTCGCCAGTTTTTCCGACGTTTTGGTGACCGTTTGTGTAGTATCCTAATTCTGGGTGGTAGAGAGCGTGGTGCATGAAGTCAGCAAAGCTCATGTTGCCGTTTTCTATGATGGAATGGGTGAGAAAACTTTCTAATCTGAGGGTTGCGTCTTTGGAGATCTGTGGGTATGGTTTGTTTTGTTTAGCGGGCATTGTTAGTCTGTATTAAAATTATAGAAGTCATGAGCTGGAAGAAGTTTAACTCTAGGAGGAAAGTGCGCAAGAAGTCAATATTCAGGCGCAGGTGGTTTGTGTTGCTATCTGGGTTTGTGTTTATTTGTATGGTGGTGGGTGTGTTGTTAGTGTGGATTTGGTCTGCGAAGTATAGAGATAGGGCGAATGATAATGATTTGTATGATTTATCAGATGTAAATAATGTTCAGCAGCCTAGTATGATTTATGATAGGGGGCAGAGGGAGGTAGGTCGAATTTTTAATGAGAATAGGGATCCTATACCAGTGGGTGATGTGCCGCAGCTTTTTATTGATACTTTGATAGCGGCTGAGGATGCGCGATTTTTTAGTCATGATGGTTATGATTTGAAGGGTATCTCGAGGGTGGTGATGCAGACTATCACGGGTGGTAAGAGTAAGTCAGGAGGAGCGAGTACGTTGACGCAGCAGCTGGCGAGAAATGCTTATTATTTGCAGGATGAGAGTATACGAAGGAAGGAGAGCACGTATGAGCGTAAGTTGGTTGAGATATTTTTGGCGATGCGTATTGAGAGGCGTTATACTAAGCAGGATATATTGGAGTATTATCTGAATAGGGTGAATTTTGGTGGTGGTTATTATGGGATTCGTTCTGCCTCATTGGGGTTTTTTGGTAAGGAGCCTAAAGATCTGGAGCTTCATGAGTGTGCGTCATTGGTAGGATCTATACGTAATCCTGCGCATTTTTGTCCGACTAGTTATAATAGGACTCCGGATGGGCGTAGGGAGAGAGGGTATGAGAATAAGAAGGTGATGAATCGAGTTCTGAACCGGATGGTTATAGAGGGGATGATAACCTCTGAGGAGCGTAATAAATTTAGAGACCGTGAGTTGGTATTAAATCCTGATCCTATACAGAGGAGGACTTCACATTTTCATGATAGGGTGGCTGATAAGTTTGAGCAGATTCTGAGTGATAAGGGGATATCGGCGACTGAGAAGGCGAGAGGCGGGTATAAGATTTTTTCTACTATTGATGCTGATATTCAGGGTGTTTTGGAGCATGATCTGGAGGAGAAGTTGAGTTCTGTAGAGAGCCGTGAGGATTATGTTCATCTAAGGTATGAGGATTATGAAAAGAGAGATGGTTCTAAGCCTTCTTACCTTCAGGGGGCGGGGATGATGATGGATAATGAGACTGGTGAGGTTTTGGCTTATGTTGGTGGGCGTGATTTTAGTCAGTCACAGTATGATTTTGTTCAGTCTGGAAGGAAGCCTATGGGGACTGCGTTTTTTCCGTTTATTTATTCATCTGCTTTAGAGAATGGAATGAATAGTGCGGTGCAGTTGATAGATGAGGCGATGGATAACCGTCAGGTGATGATAGATGGTGTGGAGGGTATTTTGGGGGAGTGGGGGAATGAGGTGGCGTCTCCTCGTTATGAGGGATTCATTCCGATGCGACGGGCGTTAGCTGCGTCTAAGATTGCGGCAACTGTTCGTTTGGGGCGAAAGATTGGATTAGATAAGGTTTGGGATACTTCTGAGAAGTTTGGTTTTAGGAGGCCGGCTGGGGGGTTGTTGAATAAGACTTTATTAGGTTCTGAGAATGGTTCTCTTCCTGAGTTGGTGAAGGCTTATTCTGCGTTTCCCAATGGTGGTGAGATGGTGAAGGATTTTGTGTGGATAAGGCGGATAGAGGATTCTGAGGGGAAGGTTATTTATGATTTTAGTGAGGAGGGGGGGTCTAAGTTACGACGCGTTATGCGAGGTTCATCTGCTTTTTTGATTAATAAGATGCTGGAGGATGCGCTGCATAGTGGTAGTGGTAGTGATGTGTATAATGCGTCTAAGATTAGTGGTTTTCATGGTGGTGGTAAGACTGGTACGACGAGTGATTTTAGTAATCATTGGTTTGTGGGTTATAATAGTAATGTGACGTGTGCGCTGTGGTCTGGTTTTTATGATGGTAGGCGCAAGGAGGTGTATGAAGGTGCCTTTAGTAAGGAGACGGTGATGCCTGTATGGATAAATGTGATGCGTAAGGCTCAAGAGTCTATGGGTGGTGGAGTAATTGAGCAGCCTGCTGATGTAGTTAAGTTGCGGATATGTAGGCATTCTGGGAAGCCTGAGTCTAAACTGTGTGAGGAGCATGTTCATGATGTTGTGTCTGGTGAGAGTAGGTATAAGAGTACTGGTTATTTAGAGTATTTTCATGTTGATCAGCGTCCTAAGGGGTCTTGTCCTGTTCATGGTGCTAGTATTGATGATTATCATGCTGATTATAGTGTGGGGGAGTCTGAGTTGAGCCCTATTGAGCGTTTGAATATAGTTCCTATTAAGCCAAAGAAGCCGACGCTTATAGGTGAGGATCCTTATCATTCACTGGCGCCAGTTTATGCGCCTAAACTTAAGAGTGTGTATAGAGCTGGGAGGGGTTTAGGATCTATGGATTTTGATGTATTAACGGAGCAGAATAAGGCGTCTAGGATTAAGCTGGTTAAGCCGCCTAAGATGGATATAGCTGAGTAGTGTTGATGGGGGCTAATATGGTGTTTGAGGTGTGTTAAACTGCTTGCCATATGGGATGTCATCGTTAGTCTCAGTTTGTGACTAATGAGAGTATGATTTTAAACAACAGGTCTGGGTATGTATGTTCTTCATGCCGCATGGTATTTTCTGTATCTCGGGCTATGGGTGGGAGTGTGGTTTGTTGTCCTGGCTGTGCTGATGAGTTGTCTTTACCTGAGTTAGCTGATAATGTGGCGGTATTAGGTGAGGTGGTGGAGGGTCATGCAGGCGGAGGGAGTGAGGTTGTGGTCATTGATCATCACAGAGGTTCTGATGTTGATGAGTATGCTGGTGGTGGGGGGAAAGTGGCGTTAATCATTTTGTCATGTTTAGCAGCTGTTTTGATGGTTGGTTGCCTTGGTTATTATTTACTTTCTGGATGGAATGATGGAGGTGTTCAGGGTGATGGTGTGATCGTTCATCTTGATGATGAGGTGAATGGTTCTGGTGGGGAGGAGGTTATGGATGCGGCTTATGTTTTTGATCCTGATAATGTTGAGCATACGGAGCGCTTGGAGGAGTTTCTTAAGGGGGTGTTTGCAGCTAAGACTGTGAATGATTTGATGACTTATGTGGATAGTAAGCCTGGTATTAGGGGGAAGATGGAGTCTTTTTATGATGGGAAGACTGTTTCGACTTCTTCTTATAAATTGTTACATAATGCGATGAGGTTACGAGATGAATCTGGGACTGTGAGTTTTCATTGTCAGACTGAGGATTATGAAAATCATATAGGCGTGGTGCGCTATAGTGAGGATGAGATTTTATTGGATTGGGAGAGTTTTGTGGCTTATTCAGAGATGAGCTGGATGGAGTTAGCTGAGAAGAAGCCGACTGAGCCTGTGATGCTGAGGGTGGTGGCTAAGAAGGCTCATTATTATAATGGTGTTTTTAGCGATGAGGATAAGTGGCAGGCGGTGGTCTTGATGTCACCTAACGAGGAAGAGCCTATTTATGGATATGTTAAGAAGAAGTCATCTGATGCTGGGCGTTTGTTTAACTTTGGGTTAAGTGATAATCAGGGTGTTATTATAACGGTATGTTATCCTGAGGGTGCTACTGAGGGGAATCAGGTGTTAATCAATAGTGTGGTTCAGAGTGGCTGGGCGATTAAAAAAGAGAAATAGGATGTCTAGAGATCAAGAGAGTAGTACTTATGATAAGGCTTTGAAGATAAATTTGGATGCTTCAAAGTATGGGACGTTTGCTGAGATAGGTGCGGGTCAGGGTGTGGCGGATTGGTTTTTTAGGGCATCAGCTACAGCGGGGACGGTGGCTAAGACGATTTCGGCTTATGATATGACGATGAGTGATGAGATTTATGGCAAGTGTCAGCGCTATGTATCACGTGATAGGGTGATAGCGATGTTGGATCATGAGTATAGTTTATTGGAGGAGCGTTTGTCTGATGGGAGGGGTGAGACTTCTACGTTTTTTACGTATTGTAATACGGTGAGGGCGAGAGGGTATAAGGATAATGGTGAGTGTCATGGGTGGATGGGGATACGTCTTCAGTTGGATCCTATGGGTCCCCCGAGTGATATTTTGTGTCATGTGAGGCTTTTAGATAAGGAGAATTTGGATCAGATGGAGGCGCTTGGGGTTTTGGGTGTTAATTTGATTTATGCGTCATTTTATCATAGGGATAATTTGAAGGATTTTGTTGAGTCTTTGATGGATGGCTTAGACCGAGATAATTTGGAGGTTGATGTGCTTAAGTTTTTGGGTGCGGGTTTTGATTATATAGAAAATAGGTTGTGTTCATTGCAGTTGGTTCAGAGTGGGTTGACTGACGCGGCGATGTTTACTCCTGATGGTGAGGTGGTTCAGCCTGCTGAGGTTCTTTATAAGAGGCCGATTGCGTTGTTGCGCGGTAGTTTTGATCCTGTGACGAATTTGCATTTGGATATGATGGAGCAGACTAGGGATAAGTTTTTTGAGGGCTTGGATGAGAAACAGCAGGAGCGATATATAGGGGTTTGTGAGATTTCTACGAATAATTTGCTGAGGGGTAGTGTGATTGATCATGTAGATTTTTTGGATAGGGCGGATGCTTTACAGGCGCTGGGGAAGACGGTTTTGATTTCTCGTTGTCCTGAGTTCCATAAGATAGCGACTTATTTGAACAGATATACGAATCAGCCTATTGCTATTTCTTTGAGTATAGGTTTGTTGAATGAGTTGTTTAAGGAGAAGTGGTCTGAGAATTTGGCTGGTGGGATTTTGGAGTCTTTTGGGCGTTTGTTTAAGAGTCAGTTGAATTTGTATGTTTATCCGTGGAAGAACCGTAAGACTGGGGAGTTGGTGAATACGGAGGTATTTCGGGTGGATGAGAGGTTACGGCATTTGTTTATTTATTTTAAGGAGAATGAGATGATTCAGGATGTTGAGTGTAGTGATGAGGCTTTATTGGCTTATACTGGAAGGGATATATTAAGGTTGATACAGGCTGGAGATGAGAGCTGGAGGGATAAGGTTCCAGATGTGGCTCATGGGTCTGCAGTGAGGTTGCGTTAATTTGTTATTTTTGTTGGTTCGATTAGGTTATGGATTCTAAGTCAGATATACGCGGTTTGTTGCAGTATGTTCCTTTGTTTAGGGGGAAGGTGTTTGTGATAGATGTGGACTGGTCTGGTGCTACTGAGGCAGCTAAGGCTGAGGTGATGATGGATTTGGCGGCCTTGCAGTCGGTAGGTGTGAAGTTGGTTATTTCATTGTGTGGTGGTGAGGTTCAGCATTTTTTTGATTATTCTGCGGAGATTGAGTTACGTGTTTCTGCTGATGTTCGATCTGTGAGGGATGAGAATCTTGAGGAGTTGTTAGACCGTGGTCAGGCTTTTGTTGTGAGGCGTGATGGTGGTGTGGTTTCGGATGGATTGATTGGTCTATGTGTTAGGTTACGTGGAGCAAAGCTTATATGTCTAACGGTTGATCCTTATTTGATAGATGGTGATGGTGAGGTTATGAAGTTCATACATATTAGTGATTTTGCTGAGAATGTTAGAGGTTTTGATGAGGGTGGTGAGTTGTTTGCTCAGGCTGTGAAGGCTTGTGAATCTGGTGTTCCAAGGGTTCATTTGTTAGATGTTTGTAGGCAGGGTGTTCTTTTGAGTGAGTTATTTTCACAGGAGGGAGTGGGTACGATGTTTTATACGGATAGTTACCGTGCGATACGTCAGATAGGGGAGGAGGATATTTCTGAGATGCTGGGTATGATAGGAAGATCTGTTAGGAATACTCATTTGGTTCCGCGGACTTTTGAGGAGGTGAGGGATCATTTAGGTGCTTATTACGTGATGGAGGTGGATGATAATGTGGTGGGGTGTGTAGCGTTGTATGAGTATGGAGCTTGTGCTGAGGTTGCTTGTTTGTATGTGAAGCAGTCTCATGAGGGGACTGGATATGGTGCTTCTATGGTTTCTTTTTTGGAGGGGGTAGCGATGGAGCGTGGGATAGGGCGTGTTTTTGCGTTGAGCGAGAGGGCCGCGGTGTTTTTTGAGAGGCTGGGGTATGAGGAGATGCGTTTAGAGGAGCTTCCTGCTGAGAGGTTAGAGAGGCTGAGGGAGAGTGGACGGAGTTCTAGGGCGTTTTCTAAGCGGGTTAATTGATGATTATTACTAGGGCTCGGTGGTCGCTAGCTGGGTCTCTGGGTGGTGTGTCTAGTATGTGGGATCGTTTTTTATCGATTTGTGGGAGTAGGGAGTTTGATACGAATATGAAGTCGAATCTTGAGTAGATGTCTTCTTTGGCCCAGTATTGTGTCCATTTGGTTCCTTGTTTGTCGAAGAGTTCTATGGTGTTGAGTCTGAGTTTTTTTGGTCCACGCATGAGCCTTATTGTGTTGCTTCCTTTGGTGTCGTTCATGTCGCCGAATAGGATTAGTTTTCTTGATGCGTCTGAGAGGAGTGTGGATGCGTGTTTTCTGAGTAGCTGTGCTTCTTCTCTTCTGATGACAGCTTGATCATAGAAGGCGATGGGGCGTTTAGATTTAAGGTGGGCACCTAGGAGGCGGAGGTTTCCTTTTGGAGTTTCTATGGAGGCGTCTAGGATACCACGTCTTATTTCGTGGGTTTTGCCTTTCATGTTGTAGGTGTATTTTGGGACGTTGTGAGGGTGGATGGGGAATTTGGAGAGGAGGGCTTGTCTGCGGTATGGGTCTGGGCCAGCTGAGAGGTAGGTGTGATTTAGGATGCAGCCTGCTTGTTTGAGTCTATTTTGGAGGTGATCTAGGTCTTGTTGTGTTCCGATTTCGCAGATTCCTAGGATGTGTGGATTAGCGCGAGAGATGTTAGAGATGAGTGCTTTTATTTCGTGTTCTGGCTTGAATTTGTTGGTTTTGCCGCGTCGCATTGTGAGGTAGTTTCTTATGTTATAGGATACGAAGCGTATGGGTTGTGCGTTGGGGGGAGATGCTTGAGTGGGTTTGGTTTGGATTTGTTTTGTTAGTGGTTCTGTTTGGGGTTTAGTTTGGGATTCTGTGGTTGTGTTACTCCAATCGGGAGTTTGTTGTTTTTCTTTGCATGAGGTGAAGTAGAGGCTTATGAGGATGAGGCTGGTGGTGAGGAGGGCTTTATGCATGGAATGAAAAACCTCATTGGATTTCTCCAATGAGGTGGTGATTGAGATTTTTTTGGTCACAGAGATTAGTCTTGTGTGTTGGAGGCTGATTCTTTGATTTTTTTTGTTTCTTTAGGTTGAGTTGCTTCTGCTTCGGATCTGGATATTTCTCTTTCGAATTCGTCTCTAGCTCTTTTGAATTCTCCGGTGCTTTTGCCGATTCCGCGAGCGAGTTCAGGGAGTTTTTTTGCTCCGAATAGAAGTAGAACGATGATGAAAAGAATAACCCATTCTCCACCGCCTGGCATACCGAAAGCGATGATGTTGGTGATTTCTGTGTAAGTGGTCATGGGTTTACTGTATTCGTGTTTGGTAGATTTAGCAAATGAAATCATAGAATGAGGTTGAGGATTTTGATAATTTTGAGGGTGGTATTTTTGGTGATGCTAAAAACTGATGTGTTCTGGTTTACATTTGAGTTATGAGCTATTATTTAGGTTTGCATGGCAGAAGACATTATAGGTATTGATTTAGGGACGACGAATTCGGCGGTGGGTGTGGTAGAGAGTGGTTTTCCGATTTTGCTGGCTGATTCTGCTGGTCAGCGAATTACGCCGAGTGCGGTTAGTTTTGGTGTAGATGGTGGTGTTGTGGTAGGTGGGGCGGCTTTAAGGCAGAGGGGTGCTGGTGGTTCTGTGATAACGAGTGGGAAGCGTTATATGGGGAGTCGTTATGCGGAGGTGCGAGGTGATGATTTTTGTGTGCCTTTGGTAGAGGGAGTGGGCGGTGCTGTGGCGTTTGATGTTGGTGGGGTTATGGTGACGCCTGAGGAGGTGAGTGCTGAGATTCTGAAGTATTTAAAATCTGTGGCTGAGGAGCGTCTGGGTAGGACTGTGGGTAAAGCTATAATTACGGTGCCAGCTTATTTTAATGATGGGCAGCGGACGGCGACGAAGAGGGCGGGTGAGCTGGCTGGGCTGGAGGTGGTGCGTATAATAAGTGAGCCTACGGCTGCGGCGCTGGCATATGGGCTAGATAAGCTGGAGGATTCTTCGCGAATTGTGGTGTATGATTATGGTGGTGGGACGTTTGATGTTTCTGTATTAGAGCTTCGTTCTGGTGTGTTTCAGGTTATAGCTACTGCTGGTGATACGCGGCTGGGTGGTGACCAGCTGGATGAGATTTTGGCACGTTGGTGTTGTGATGAGGTTGGTGTGTTTGATTATGATGGTTTAGGGGACTTTGATCGCCAG
Organism: uncultured Verrucomicrobiales bacterium; assembly: GCA_937934595.1. Taxonomy (GTDB): domain Bacteria; phylum Verrucomicrobiota; class Verrucomicrobiia; order Verrucomicrobiales; family Akkermansiaceae; genus Rubritalea. The sequence continues at coordinate 109,034 of CALGZA010000031.1, forward strand.
CGTTTGTTAGATGCTGTAAGGTTGGTTAAGGAGGCTTTGACGGATTCTGATAGGGCTAAGTTACAGTTACCGTTTTTTAGGGATGATTTGAATATTGATTTGGAGGTGGGGCGTGGGGTGTTTGAGCGGTTGATTAGGGCTGAGATTTCTCGGACGGGTCGTTATTGTAAGCAGGTTTTGTTGGATGCTGGTGTGACTGGTGTTGATAAGGTTGTTTTGGTGGGTGGTAGTACGAGAATACCTGCTGTTAGGGAGTTAGTTGGTGAGGTGTTTGGGATGGATCCTGATGTTAGTCAACATCCTGATGAGGCTGTGGCTTTGGGTGCTGTGATACAGGGTGGTATGCTGAGTGGAGCTTTGCGTGAGATGGTTCTTTTGGATGTGACGCCGTTGAGTTTGGGGATTGAGACGTTGGGTGGTTTGATGAATGTTATTATTCCTCGTAATACTACGATTCCTTGCAAGGCTGGTGAGATGTTTACGAATGCTGTGGCGAATCAGGAGTCTATGGTGGTGCGGGTGCTTCAGGGTGAGCGTGAGATGGCGCGAGATAACTGGGAGTTAGGCCGAGTGGATGTGGGTTTTTCTGTAGCTGCAAGGGGCCAGGCTAGGGTGGGAGTGCAATTTGCGATTGATGAGGATGGGATATTAGAGGTTTTGGCACGTGATGTTCAGACTGGTGAGGATACTGTGCTGGCTATTCAAAGTGCTGCTGTGGATGTGAGTGATGATTCTGTTGAGCAGATGGTGACTGAGAGTGTTGATTATGCTTTTGACGATATGGCTGAGCGAGTTTTTACAGAGGCACGTTTAAAGGCTGAGGAGTTGTTGCCGGCGGTGGAGGCAGGTTTGGCTCAGGTTGGTGGTGAGATGGCGGCTGAGGATATGGCAGAGATAGAGTCTTCTGCGGATGCTGTGCGTGAGTTACTTGGGGGTAGTGATGCGAACCAGTTAAAGTCTGCTGTTCAGAAGCTGGATAAGTTAACTGAGCATATGGCAGCAATATTGGTGGAGAAGGCTATGGAGGCTGCTCTGAGTAGGAAGCTGGAAGGTTAGTGGGATTTATTACAGTATGACGTCTTCGTTTTGGTATACGCCGGATGCGATCCATTGGGTTTTGGTGCTTTTGTTTGTGAATGAGACTTGACCTTTGATGGTAACGTTTTCTGCGAATCTTACTGGGCCTGATATTGAGACTTTGGTGGCTTCTTTGAGTGATGGTGTTCCGAGTCCTTCTAGGATGTCTACCATTTTATATTCATCACTGAGGCTGATGACTGGTGGTTTGCCGTTACGAGATGTGATGAGCGCGATTCTGCCGTCTTCGAGTGTTTCATATGCATCTGATCTGAGGGCAAAGAGGTCTGATGTGCTTTTGACTGGGGCGAATCTTGAGCGAGGGACGCAAATGGCTGTGGCGTCAGTGAAGCATTCGATGGCGGCCCCCATGGCTGTTTCTAGTTGGAAAACTGGTGTTGATTTTTTGTCTCTGGGGTCGATGGTTTTAGTGTTTTTAATCATTGGGAGAGGGAGGCTGCCGCCTTGTTCTTGGAGGACATGTTTGATGGCATCGAGTCTAATCCAGAGGCTGTTTGTGTTGAAGAACTGGTGGGTTTCAGTGTTTTGGAAATTTTCTAGGTCTTCTTGTGGGCATTGAGCTACTTCGCGAAGGAGTAGTTGGCCATCAGATTTTCTGATAGCTAGGTGTCCGCCTTTTTTGTCAGCTTCTGTTCTGCGAGTGGCTTCCATAAGGAATGGTTTGTCTGAAGCAGCGAAGTATTTGAGGATGCTGGGTTCAAGGACGGCTCCTAGGTTGTCAGCATTTGAAACGAATGCGTATTTGATGCCCTCATTGATGAGTTTATCTAGCCATCCTGAGCCTGCTATGGCGGCGTAGATGTCACCGTGGCCTGGTGGGCACCATTCGTTAGATGGGTGTTCTTGATCTGATGCGGGGGCTAAGGTTTCTGCATCGATTTTTGGGATTTGGTTTTGAAGTATTTCGACGTTTTCTTTATTTGAAAGACTGAGGTCTTCGTATTGTTCTAGGTGCTCTATGGTGTCTTCTGATGTGCTGAAGCTGTTCATGAGGAGGAACTTGACTTGGGCGCCTGTTGAGTGGCGAAGGAAGGTAATTTGGTCTACGATGATGTCTAAGAATGTTTTGTGGTTTTTGACTGGGAGAAGGCTTTTTGCTTTTTGGAGGCCCATGCTGGTGCCGAGTCCACCGTTTAGCTTGATGACGACTGTCTGGTTGAGGAGGTGGGGGTCGAAATTAGCGTAGGGAGATGCTATTGAGGAGAAATTGGTAAGTTCCTGGACTGGTGAGATGCTTTCTTCAGAGATCATTCCTGTCTCTTGCTTTACGAGGGACTGGTAGTTACGCTCAAACGATTTTATGGCTGTCTCGCTAACTTCTGCGGCTTCCATTTTTTCTCTGAATAGTGTGAAATCACTCATGTGGGGTGATCAGTGCCAATAAATGGTGAGAAGTCACGCCTAAATTTTTTAATATTAGAATAAAAAGAATGGGCTGATGCAATTTGTGCATCAGCCCATTGAGTGTTGTTAAGTTTAGATAGGTTGTATCTAGGGTATTATTTTTTGAGTTGTTTGACCATTTCTTTGCCCATTTCTAGGCCTACGTTCATGTAGGTTTGTGCGTTACGTCCATAATGTCCGCTTGAGCTGTTGCCTTTGGATAGAGGGTGGGTGTATACGAATCCGAGATTTTCACCGAGTTCTTTAGAATACTTACCGCTTGTGAAGGTTTTCATGGATTGAAGGATCTTACCGTGGCCGGACTCTTTGTCATCTTCTTTCGTTTGTCCTAGAGAAGCTGTGACGAATGCTGCTTTAGGAGCATTGAAGTCTTTACGGAGAGATGTTAGAAGTTGGACGAGGTTTTTTTCGTATGCGGCTGTGTGCGCTGGATTTCTCATGTCCTTGTCGCCTTGCCACCAGAGGAAACCTGCTACTTCATAGCCTTTTGCTCCTGGGTAGTATTTATCTAGTTCTGCTAGGATTTTTTTTGCGTTACCGATGTCTGCGTCATATTGAAGTCCTGCGTACCACTGGAGGCATGTTCCGCCTTTTTCGAATGGGACAATTTTGGCTAGTTTTCTTGATGCGAATGTTTCTCCGTAGGCGGGTTGTTCTTTGCCGTTGTGAGTGAAACGAGGGCTTCCTGGAGGAAGTAGATCCCATCCGAGGCTACGGTTACCGATTGAGCTTTTGAGGATAAGAACAGGTTCGTCGATAGCATTTCCTAGCTGGTGTCCGATACCTTGTTCTATACCGATTTTGCGTCCACTTACGGTTAGCCAATCGTTACGATAGACACTCATGCCGCGTTTCTGCATTAAGGAGACGTTTCTTACGTCTTTGCGGATAGTCCACTTGCCTTCTGCGTCAATCATGAATGGGTAGAGTTTGGCTGTTTTGGTAGCGTGTTCAAGTGATCCATCAGAATCAGCGCCTAATACTTTGCCCATCTCGAGAGTGTTTGACTGGCCGAGTATGATGAATACTTTAACTGGCTTAGTCATATCTGCTGGCTTTCCGTCTGGGTCTGGCAGGGCTTGATCTTTTGCCGGTGCGAGGCTTGTGAAGCTCATGCTCATGGTAGTGATGAGGCATGATGTTTTGAATATGTTATTTATTTTCATAAGTGGTTTGCTGCGTCTATTTATGGTTTATAGTGCCGGTTTTCTTTGAGAGAACTGGTTGTCTTGTTAGTGTTACGTGAATCAAATTGCTTTTTATTCACTATATTTAGATCTTCTCGAATGCTTGGTATGAGTCAACGAAAATACCTAAAAAAGCATGGTAGGTGGGAAGATGGATTTTTCTATTTATTTTCTGAAAGCGATTGAGTTTGCTTTTTTTTGAGGGTGGTGTATTAGATATTTAATATCAAAAAATCTTAATAAAAATGAAATTGAATTTAATTAAATATTGTTCTGTTTTGGCTGTTGCTTTAGTGGGAGTCTCATGTGGAACGATTACTGGGATGGGGCAAGATTTGAAGAAGGCTGGGAGTGCTGTTAATAACCGAATAAAGACAGGAGCATGGGGATCATCAGCACCTGCGTACCAGACGCCCAACTATCAGGCGCCTGGTTACCAGCTTCCGGAGTATCAGCCACCTGGGTATGAGATTCCGAGGTAGTTGATTTGGAGTATTTGATGATTTAGTATTACTTAGGGAGGTTATAGCTTTATTATTCAGAGTTAGCGTGATGGTGTGAGCTGGAATGTGAAGCCTTTTAGGTATTCTGTTTCGGGGATGGCAGGTAATACTGGGTGGTCTAGTCTTTGGCTATGGTTCTTGATTAGTCTGACGGTTTTCTTGGCATCAACTGAGGCGCTGACTACGTTGTTAAGGTAGAGTTCTCTGCTGGCGTGGTGTGAGCAACAGAATGTGGATAGAATGCCATTGTTTTCGAGGAGTTTGAGTCCTCTGAGGTGGATTTCTTTGTAGCCTCGCATGGCGTCATTGAGCGTTTTTTTGTTTCTGGTGAATGATGGGGGGTCTAGGATGACGACATCGTATTTTTCTTTGCAGTTTTTTAGGAAATCAAATGCGTTGGCTTTGATGGCGTTGATTTCGAGTCCGTTTAGGAGGGCGTTTTGTTTGGTGGCTTCGATAGCTGATTCTGAGATGTCAACAGCTGTGACGCTGGCTGCACCGGCCTTAGCGCAGGCGAGAGCAAAGCCACCTTGATTGCAGAAGCAGTCTAGTATGCGTTTACCTTTAGCCCATTGAGCGACTGATGCGTGTGCGTCTAGTTGGTCTAGGTAGAGGCCTGTTTTTTGGCCGTCGAGGAGGTCGATTTCGAATTGGATGTCATTTGCTGTGACGATGAATGCACCAGGGTTTTCTCCATAGACTAGTTTTATGGACGGTTCTATTCCTTCTGCTTTGAGCATGGGGGAGTCGTTACGGAGGATGATTGATTTGGGATTGAGCTGCTCGACGAGAGCATCGATGATGAGTTGTTTATTTATTTCCATTGCTAGAGTTAGTGTCTGGAGGACGAGGTGATCACCGTAACGGTCAACGATGATGCCTGGTAGGGCGTCAGATTCTGACCAGATGACTCTGCATAAGTGGAGGTCGACATCAGATTGTTTGCGGAGTTCGATGGCTTGTGCGATTCTGCGACCGAAGAACTCAGCATCTAATTTTTGTTTTCTGCGAGATATTCTGCGTGCTACGATTTGAGAAACTGGGTTGTATATGGCTGATCCGAGAGGGCGATCACGATAGTCTTTCATGGTTATGACGTCTCCTGGTTTTGGGTCACCGAATGTTTTAAGTATTTCGGATGAGTAAACCCAGTCGTGGCCGTGATATATTCTTGAGCGTGGTTTGATGATGATTCCTGGCATGATTTGTGATTTGTTTAGGTTAAAGCTTAGGCTTAGGCTATTGGGTTGGAGAGGTGTTTAGGGTTTTTGGTATCTGAATTGGTGCATTGTTTTGCCTTGTGATTCCCATTGGATTTGGAAGTCTGTTTTTGGGTAGAAAAAGCTGTCATCGTTCCATTCTAGTTTGGAGAATTTTTTGAATGTGTTCATTTCATCGGTTGCCCATTCGAAGTATTCTGGGTGGTCTGTTTTGAAGCAGAATTCGCCTCCAGGTTTTAGTACGTTATTAAGGCATTCGAGGAAGTCTTGTTGAACGAGTCTGCGGCGGTGATGTCTGGCTTTTGGCCATGGGTCTGGGCAGAGGAGGTGTAGTCTGTCGATAGATTCTTTAGGGAGGAGGTATTCGATTGTGTATTTGCTTTCTAGTCTGAGGACTTTGCAGTTTGTGAGGCCTGCACGATGTGCTTTACGCGCAACTTTTTTTGCTCTGCCGAGAAGTCTTTCTACTCCGAGGAAGTTTCTTTCTGGGTGATTTTTTGCCATGGCGATGAGGAATGATCCGTCGCCACATCCTAGGTCTACTTCGAGGGGGGCGTCGTTACCGAAGATTTCGTTATTTTGCATGCGTGCGAAGTAGTCGCTTGGCATGAATTCACATTCTTCTGGTTGGCGTTGTTTTGTATCCTGAATGTTTTCCATGGTTGTTTTCATTACATCTTTTTATGTAGTATGCAACTATGAAGGGAGTTGAGTTTTATTGAGTTCATGTTTAATGACGCTGATTGCGAATAGCGTGGCGGTTTCTACTCTGAGGATGATATTTCCGAGTGAGACGGGGTTAAAGCCGAGGTCGATAATTTTTTGATACTCTGGGTTAGAGAAGTCACCTTCTGGTCCTATGAGGATGCTTGTTGATATGGGTTTCTCTATGTGATGGAACACATGTGAGATGGGTTTACTGTATGGTAGTAGGGCGGCTACTATATTGAGCTGGGTTTGTATTTTTTTAGTGTGCCAATGTTGGAAGGTTACTGGTGTGTGGATGGTGGGGAGGTGATTTTGGCCGCATTGTTTGCAGGCTTCAAGTGCGATGCGTTGCCATTTGGCGGTTTTTTTTTCTAGTTGTTCAGTGCGGGCGACCGTATTTTCGGTAATGAGTGGCAGGATGGAGGAGACACCGAGTTCAACGGCTTTCTGGACGATGAGTTCCATGTTTCCGCCTTTTGGGATGGCTTGGATGAGGTTTATTTTGTGTGGGGCTGATGATTTCTCAGGTTTTGAGGTTAGTTTTATTTCTATGAGTTCTTTGCTAATTGTGGATATTTGGCCTTTTGCGGATGTTCCTTCGCCGTCAAATATTTCGACGGTTTCGCCTTGTTTTGATCTTAGGACGCGAGAGCAATGATGTGCTTCGTCGCCTGTCAGTTTGAGGGTGTTGGTTTGCCAATGCTTTGAGGGGAGGAAAAAGCGGCTGATAGAATTCATGCTTTATGTAGTTCTATTTCTTAAAAGCAGTCAAGTGAGTTCATGGGGGGGGTAGTAGTAGTGGGTTTTCTGAATTGAGAGATGATGAGATTATTTTATTTTTAATGGTGTGTTATTAGTTGCTTGTTATTAGTGATATGTGTGTTTTTTGGTTGATGGGCTGATGTTGTGACGAATTTTATTTTAAAATTAGCTTGCAAGCATCGATAAAATGTTGCAATTTCCCGTCCGCTGCACGAGAAATTGGACAGCTAAACAATGATCGCCGGATTAGCTCAGTTGGTAGAGCAGTTGATTTGTAATCATCAGGTCGTCAGTTCGAGTCTGACATCCGGCTCCATTTTAAACCACTTAGTATTTATACTTGAGTGGTTTTTTATTATATAGATATGAGTATCTATAGTGAAATGGTGATAATAGACGTAATTTAGATGGTTTTGGCGTTTTAGGGGGAATACTTTATTTAATGGCGAAGAGGTTGTTTCTGGGTTTAATGAAGATATCTCATTAATTTCTGATCATAATGGCGTGCAATTAAGCGAGAATTACTTATATTATAAGTACTCTAGATTTTAATCATATTGTGTTTATATTAATACGTTCCAATGAGCTAGATAGCCTGGTAGATATTAAAAATGATCTCTAAGGTTCATGCCGTTCATGAATGGCTACAACAGTTATAGTTATTATTACAGCGGATATTATATGGGTCATAAAGCTTGAACCGCATTCATTAGAAGATGTATGCTTTGCATTAATATGAAGCTGAATTTTCACGATCTGCTTTACATCCTGATAACCTCACTTTCTACATAGTAGACAGTGAGGTTAAAGGTAGTTTATCTCTAGCTTAGTGCTTGTGGTCACCATGATCATGATCATGATCGTGGTCATGGTCATGGTCATGGTCATGATCATGATTGTTGCAAGTGCAAGCGAGCTTTTTGTTGTTGCACTTGTTGCATTTGCCTGCTTCTAGGTTGAACTTTTCTACATTTTTTTTGCCAGTCGCTTCTTTAATAGAAACGTGGATTTCTGCTGGTAATTTAGCTGTATCGGTAGAAGTATAGACTTTGCCCTCTTTAGACAGTTCGACAGGATTACCTTCGCTAAGAACTACTACTTGAGTTCCTGCGGCTGGTTCTGCTAGGAATGTAAGAGTTATTTTGTTGTCTGAATTGAGATTAAATTCTGCGATTTCCTTGATGAGACGACCTCCGTTTGCTCCCACTTGGACACCACATTTGGAATGATCTTCTTCATCTTCTTTGTGGCTATGACCTTCATGGTCATCATGTTCTTTTTTTACATGTATGTGAGCATCATGGTCATGTTTATCTCCGCAAGATGAAAGCAGAGTAGTAATACAAAGTGTTGATATGGTTAGTATTTTTTTTAGTTTCATTATATTTGTTCTATTTTGTTGTTTTTGGTTAGTTGGTGGCAGAATGCCTTGTTTTTCCTCATTTAGAGGCAGATTTTTCTTTTAACAGCTTGATCACATGCTTTTCTACCAAACATGTAGAACACAGCAGGTGTTATGGCTAGTCCGAGAATTGTGCTGGAGATGAGTCCTCCAGTAATAGCGATGGCGATAGGGCTAAGAATTTCCTTTCCTGATTCACCCGATGCAAGGACGAGTGGGATGAGAGCAATACCAGCAGAGAATGCTGTCAATAGCACTGGCAGTAGTCGTTCTTTTGTGCCTCGTATTATGAGTTCTTTACCAAAGTTCATTCCTTCTTCACTCATCAGCATGATGTAGTGAGAAATGAGCATGATGGAGTTACGCGCTGAGATTCCTGCTACCGCGATGAAGCCCACTAATGATGCGATGGAGATAGGGATCTCCATAAAGTGAGTGAACAGAACAGCACCTATCAGTGAGAGTGGAATGTCCGTGATGACTTGGAGCACGAAGTTTATCGAGCCAAAGTAACTGAACAAGAGTACTGAGACGATCAGTAAGACTCCAATCGACCAGTTGGTAATTTTTTCAGCTGATTCCTGCTGGGCTATGTATTCGCCTTCGATAGTGATTGTTTCTGCTGGATATTGTTCTTTGATTTTTCTGTCCAGTGCTCCTACAACAGATAGTAGATCCCTGTTGGTTGGGTTGATAGCAACAGAAAATGTGCGTTCGTTGTTTTCACGGTTAATAACGTTCGGTCCTTTGGCTTGTAGAATCTCTGCTACTTGGTAGACTTGGATTTGTTTTCCCACTCCATTGGTGATGTATAGATTTCGAATTTTATCTTCTGACTGACGAATATCGTTATCCAACCTAGAAACTATTCTAATGATCCGTTCACCCTCGTAAACTTCTAACAGTTTAGCACCATTGAGGAAGTTATGGATCTGATCATTAAAGGATTTAGGGGTGATTCCGTATACGCTGCCACGCTCTCTATTAAAAAGGATTTGTAGCTGAGGGATAGCTGCTTGCTGTGCTATCTGAGCATCTTCTAAGCCAGGAATAGACTGACAAATATTTTGGATGCCGGTGCCGATATTACGGAGGTGGTCTAAATCACGTCCAGATATCTTTACCACGACTTTGGCACTGACTCCTGAGAGCATGTGTCCGATACGGTCAGTTAGAGGACCGCTTACTACTGAGAATGTTCCCACTAGTGACTTCATTTTAGTCTTTATCTCATCGATTATTTCTTTACGACTTCGCGTGATGTGCTCATCAAATTCGATGTCAAACTCAACTGTAGAAACGGGGACCACGTGGTCACCATTTTCCGCTCTTCCAGCTCGGTGACCAACAGTCTTTATCCCATCAATATTTACTAGCATTTTATCAACCGATAGACCAAGTTTATGGGTGACTTCAAGTGAGGTTCCGGGTGCAGTGGTCATCGCGACTATGAGGGTTTCTTCTTTGAATTTAGGTAGGAATTCTTTTGGCATTTTCATAAAAGTAAGAATGCTAAAAGTGAGAATGATAAGTCCAATAGCTATAGTCAGCGTAGGTAAACGTAATGCTACTTTCATGAAGGTGAGTTCAAGTAACTTCTTAAGTGTTCTAATGATGATGCCGTCTTTGTGCTCAATATTTTCTCTAGGCTTCAAGAAGATGGAGCATAGCGCAGGAATTACTGTTAGTGAGACGATGAATGATGCTACCATGCTTGCTATTGTAGCGGTAGCTATAGGGGTGAATAGGCGACCTTGGAGACCTGACAGAGCCAGCAAAGGCACGAATACAAGGATAATGAATATAGTTGCGTAGAGAATGGAATTACGAACTTCTCCGGACGCCTTTGCGATCACTTCTATGCGTGGTCTGGGATTTGCGGCTGAAACATTTTCTTTGAGTCTGCGGAGGACGTTTTCAATATCTACAATGGCATCATCTACAACGATTCCGATGGCTACAGCAAGTCCACCCAAGGTCATCGAGTTCACACTGATATCCATCACTGTGAAAATGAGTATGGTGACAGCAAATGACAGCGGTATAGCAGTCAATGTTATGAGAGTGGTTACTAAGGAGGTACGCGGATTTTTTAGATTGAAAAGGAAGATGAAGAGTATGATGACTACCATAATAGCTCCGTCTCTTATGGCTTCAAAGAGATTATCCATGGCTGCATTAATGAATGATGCTTGTTTGAAAAGAGAAGTAAGTTTGATGTCTTTACCTTCAGCTTCAATTTGACGCGACATTTCTTCTAAGACGTTCTGAATTTCTGTGGTGAGAGTGCGGGTGTCCACACCTGGGGATTTTACCACACTCAAAATAACTCCTTTTTGACCATTGACTCCAGCTTCTCCGCGCTGGGGTTGGATGGCCCATTCTACTTTGGCAACGTCCGCCAGAGTGATGGTGCGATCACCCACTTTTTTTATAGTGGTGAGCTTAATTTCATCGAGATCAGAGGTCATGGAGAGCACGCGAATCATCTGTTCACGTGAGCGCTCGGTGACATATCCTCCTGTGGTATTGCTGGCTACTTGAGAGATTGCTTGATTTATTTCATTTGCGGAAATTCCGTATGCGAGCATTTTCTCAGGAATGATTTTCACTTGTATCTGCTGGACTCCTCCTCCCATTGATAAAGAGTCAACTACACCTGGGAGCTTCATGATCTGCTTACGCAGAGTCCAGTCCGAGTATGTGCGCAAATCAGAGGGTGAGATTTCATCGTTGGGCGAAGTGATGCCGATGAGCATGACTTCTCCCATGAGCGATGCGACAGGAGTGAGCTGAGGCATGATACCAGCTTCCAACTCTACACTACCTAGGCGCTCTTGCACAAATTGTCTAGCACGGTAGATATCTGTGCCCCACTCGAACTCGACCACAACGAGCGAGAGCCCCACGTCAGTTTTTGACTGAAGTCTGGTGATTCCTTGGATGCCATTGACGGCTTTTTCGATTGGTATGGTTACGTAGTTTTCTACTTCCTCTGGAGCCTTTCCGGGGACTTCTGTCATGATGGTGACACGAGGTTTAGTAAGATCTGGCAGGACTTCCACAGGGAGTTTATTACCCTGGATGATTCCAGCGACAATGATTGTGGCAGCAACGGCTAGGACGATGAGCCTATTCTGCAATGATTTTATGATTAAAAAATTTAACATAATATGAAATGGTCAGAATTAACTTACATCCTTCTTACGGAAGATGGTAAAGATGAGGAGTATAAGCAGGATACCGCATGCCGTATAAAGCAGGACGCGCTCAGTGCTAGATGGCCCTTGCTCAGCGGAGCCTCCTCCAGCAGTGGCTTTCGCAGCAGCTACTTGCTGTGGTGTGATTTCAGATCCGTCTGTGTTGTGCTTATGACCGTGTGCCTCATCGAGCGCTTTCACTAAATCATTTTTATCTGGGTTAGTGTGTGAAAGGAAATAACCTCCTTCAGTCACAATGTCGTCGATTACATTGAGTTCTTTATTTTGGAGTATGATTTCTGCTCTATCACTGTTCACCTTACCAACTACAACAGGAACTTTTCTAAAAGCGTGATCAATTTCGTAATCACGCTTGAATACATGAGAATTTAGCTGATCACCTTGGATAGCTGATTTAGGGACTGAGAAAACCTTAGGTCTAGAGCTAATGACTATATTGAACTCCGTGAGCATATTAGGGCGTATCTCTAGATCTGGGTTGTCGAGTAAAAATATAGCTTTGATTGTACCTGAGCTAGTGTTTGCTTCTGTGCCAAAACGAAAGAGTTTCCCTTCAAAGGTTTTATTTCCTAATGAGATGATTTTGATTTGAGCTGACTGCCCGACTTTGACGTGCGCTGCCTTACTCTCAGGAATGTCAGCAACTGCCCAGACTTTTGATATATCGATAATATACATCAGTTCTTCACTGGGTTCTATTGGTTGACCGAGATTAATATGGCTTTTGAATACCATGCCGCCTGCAGGAGCTTTCACAGGGATCACTGGAGGAGGGGACCCTGGCTGGCGACTCTCTACTTTAAGAACAATTTGCCCTTGTTCTACAATGTCGCCGATAACTGGTGGACGAGTAACTACTCTCCCAGCTATGCGTGAACTGACTAAAGTTATGCTGCTCGGAGTAGCTTCGATACGACCTATCGCAAAGAGTGTTTTCTCAAAGGTGGTAATCTTGGGGTTCGCAGTGAGAATCCCTGCGTTTTTTTCTTTGATAGCATCCAGAGGAATGAGATTATCTGTATTTTCTTCTGCTATTGCTAGCGGCGATACGAGGATGATACAAGTGGTAATAAATGTGATAATTGTTTTCATGGTGGTGATGATTAAAAGGCTGAGTTTGGTTTACCGAGAGCTGCGAAATATTTGACGCGTGCTTGGTGGAATTTGAGATTGTTATCAATGAGCGAAGCGCGAAGCTCTAGCTCTTGAGTTTTGGATTTAAGGAAGCTTGTGAAGTCTCCTTGTCCTTTCTTGTAGGCGGTTTCTAGATCGGTAGTAGTTTTCTCAGCTAATGGTAAGAGCTCCTTTCTAACAGATGCGTTTTGTGCCATCCACGTTTGCATCCCCTGCTTGTGGGTAGCTACTTGGAGACGGATCTCAGAGGCTAGTGCGCCGCGTTCTAAAACACTTCGCTGTGCCTTAGCGATAGCGGCTTCAATGTTACCCTCGTTTTTATCATAGAAGGGCAGCGGGATAGATAGCCCTATGCCAATCCTGCCTTCAGTCTCTATTCCCTCGGGCGCATCTTCTTCTCTACCGAGTGCTCCTAGGACGGAAACTTCTACATCATCATAACGTTTGGATTTCTCTAACAGAATATTGCTTTTAGAGTGCTGAAATTCTAATGCCTTAGCACGAAAGTCTGCTCTATCTGAGAGTGACAAAGTGCGTGATGGGATGTTGAGTGACGGGAGTGAACCAGATAAATTCAGTGGTTTAGAAGCGGGCAGGCCGATGTATTGCTTAAGTTTTGTAGTGAGTAGGTTGTGTTCACCAGCGAGTTGTTTCTTTTTGATGCTGAGAGTTTGGATTTTTAGTTTGGTCTGGGCTGCATCTAGCTGTGAGAGTTCGCCTTTTGCGGCGGCTTCATCAATGAATTTAGTGATGTTAGTCAGTGATGAGATCTGTTTGTCGATGTTTGCAGACTGGCTTCGCAGTTGAAGGATTTCTACTGCAATGATCTGGGCTGCAGTAATGAGTTGTTGCTCTGCCATTTTGATTTCCTCTTTGGCGATGAGTAGCTGGTCAGCAGAGACACGTTTCTCTAGGTTGAGCTTATTGGTGATAGGGAAGCGCTGAGAAAAACTTACCTCTAGCTCGCCTTGGGAACCGGGTATGATCTTGTTGGCACCTATCCCTAGGGTGGGGTTAGCGCGTCTTCCAGATTGGTTGAGTCGTCCAGCGCTCTCTGCTATCTTGAGTTTTGCGGCGCGTAGTTGTGGGTTGTTGTTGCTTATTCGTCTGGCGAGGGCACTTATATTAAGGGAGCTACTATAGTTTTTGGGACGTAGTTTACTGGAGAAGTTTGGCAGGTCTGCTTCGTCGGAGAGGACGATACGCTTTTTCTCAAGACTGGCGCATGAGCTAAGCATAGCGATAGTACCTGTGGTGATGATAAATTGTTTGTGAAATTTCATGATGAAAATTGAAAAAATGGGTGTGCGATCAATGCACGAAAAAAAGGTTCCTAGAAATATTAGGAAATTAAAAGGGAGCCAAACCACTCAAGAGGTTTAGCAAGAAAAAGTATACTAAATAAGGAATACGCCAAGATGAATCGACGTGAAGCGAGCGTCATGTTGTGTTACATAATCTCTCTGGGAGGGTGGTGCGTTACTCTGATTGAACAAACAGAGTAGCTGGGAAAACTGTGAAAAACTTACCTTTTTAGATGCTATGGAAATGGCATCTAGGATGTGTTCTTTAGTTTTGATTTCAACTATTTTAGCACCGAAGAGGTAGGGATATGATTTACGAGTCTTACAAGTGCAGTGATTAAATGGAGTGGGATTGATATCAAATTGACGATCAGCGCTGGTTGATGTTTTATGGTTATGTTCGCAGTTACAACTATTATGAGCCTCATAGACTAATCCAGCAGGAAGAGAGAGAGTCTGCGATGAGCGGCAATTAGTATCATGCGAAAGTGTCCCTAAGTTCAGTAAAATCTGGCTGAACATGGCTATTAAGCATACTATATTACCTAAGATTTTCATTTTTATTTAATACTAGAAAATTTAAATTAGATCTTACCTTTTTTCAAGTAGAATTTAAAATAGTGTAATAAGAGCGGGTAGGGTATGTTAGTATCTTGAGCATGATGGGGAGGGAGAAGTTGTATGGCTTATTTTGATTTTAGGGGAGATAGGGTGAAGGATTTGACTGCAATACCTGCTTGTGGAGGTAGCCGGCGGAAGATGTCTAGTGTGTTTATGCCTTTTTTTAGTTCTAGGGTTATTTTTTGAGTGGTATTTGTCCAGTTACCTTTGGTGAAGGGAAGTGTTAGATTATTAGGGGTGTTTCCGTTAATGCTTACCATGAGGTGCTGGCCGTAGTTGTTGGTTACGACGTTGGCGTGGAAGTGGTATTTACCAGGTTTTATGGCGTTCACTGTGTAGCTGAGATGTGATTGTTTTTGGATAGATGGTCCTGTGGGATCTATTTTATCACCTTGTTTGTAGTAGTTTTTGTCGTATCTATCAGCGACACGTTCTAGTGCGTTTCCGTAGATGTCATAAAGTCCCCATGGGTTTGGTTTTTTTTGTCCAACTGGGTTTGTTTTTTCTTTTGAGTTTGTTTTTGTCCAAGCGTATTCGTTGAGATTAGTGTCTGAGTTTCCGAAGAAGTATTTTGTGTTGGTTCCTGCTCTAGCTGCGTATTCCCATTCTGCTTCTGATGGTAGTCTTATGATTTTGGTTGTTTTTTCTGATGCTAATTCGCAGAATTTGAGTGCATCTTGCTCGGAGATGTTAATGGCTGGGAAGTTAGGTTTTTTTGAAGTGATGGAGGGGTTAGAGCTGGTGATGGCTTGAAGCTGAGCTTGAGTGACCTCGTATTTACCTAGATAATATCCTTTGGTGAGAGTTACTTTGTGTTTTGGAAGCTCAATGCATTGGAATCTTCCGTCTTTGGTGCTTTCGCCGCCCATGGTGAATGTGCCTGGTTTGATATAGACTAGGTCCATGTTTATTCCTTTACCGAGATCGATAGTGATTTCTTTGGGGGTTTTTGATCCTTCTGTTGGGGTCATGGCTACGCGGAATCCCCAGTCATTGTAGCGACCGTATCCACCGCTTTTTATTCTTGCGCCGGAGGATATGGTTCTGAGGACAGTGAGTCCCTTAGGGGTGAATCTGCCCATATTGATTTGGAGTCCTTTGTGGTAGCTTTTTAATACTTTGTTTCTGCCAGGGTTTTTATCAAATGCTGCAGCTGGGATGGTTATTATGTCATTTTTATATGTGATTTTTTTATCATTATCTGTGACGGTTGATTCTGTGACGGTGTCAGGGCCTTTTGGTGCGGCATTTGATTCACCGATTTCTGCGCCTAGAGCAGCAAGTTCTTTTGCGTTTGAGTTTTCGATGATGTCGCGCTGTAATTGGAGTGAGAGATTTCCCCAGAATCCGGGTTTTTCTTGGCCGTGTTCCCCGTAGACGCGTTTTTCATCCATGACATCACCAAGCCACATGGCTCTTTTTACTGTGGGGTATTTGATACGATCATATCTAGCTTGTGATGAAGCGAGGAAGTTACGGTCCTTTTTGTAGGGGCCTGATGTCCAGCCACGTCCCCAACCTGGTCCTAGGTTAACGACCCAGGCTTTAGGTGTCCAGTGTGTGAGAGCGGCGTGTCCTTTGCTGGGTCTGGCGGCAGTGGGTATGCCGAATGCTCTGAGAATGAATCTGCCAAAGAAAGCACGGCGTCCGCATATTCCACCGTTCATCATTATATTTTGAAACGATTGTAGTTCTGGGCGATCATATTTGACGTCTCCTGATCCATATTTTACATCTGAGGCGACGATACGGACATAGCGCCAGCCGTAGTCTGGTGTGGTAATGTGGGCTGGCTGGTAATTACGCAGCATGTTACGACCCCATGTTAAGATGTGGTTAGGTTCACTGCCGTCGACGACCATTCTTAGTTCCCATGCATTGAGGTTAGCGAAGGCTGGGTCTAGGTCTTTATTGAGGTATGCGTTTGCGAAGTAGAGGAATCGTTTTACTGGGTTTATGTGAGTTTCTGATGATTTGTCATTGATGGGATTAACTTGTATGATGGGGACGGAGTGTTCGAGGGCGATGGCGATAGCAAGTTCTCGCAGAACTTTATCGTTACTATTAGGCATTTGCTTGATGATGTTAGCGTAAATTTCCATAGCAGGTCCGTATTGTGCTGCGCTGTGAGTATTACGGCCTAATTTGATTTTTTTAGCTCCGTCAGCGGTGAGCATGTCCCGCATCAAATCAGTATCTGATAGAAGTGATTTGACTAGTTGATGGTTTTTGGGGCTTTTCTGAGCAAATGAGGCAAGGCCCTTTGGTGTTGATTCCATGAGGACTATGTATTTTACGAGTGGTGGGTCTATGGTTCCGTGAGTGATGATTTTTGAGAAGCCGGATTGTATGAAGGTTTTTTTTGTATGTAGTTTAGCTTTTGTTAGTTTATCGGTGGCGGTTTTGATTAGCTTGGGGCTATTTTTTTCTAGTTTTTTTGCGTTATTGAGAGCTATGGTCCTTTCTGCTAATGCTGTTTTTCCGTCTGCTAGATTTTTTTTCCATTTTTCTAATTGTTTTAGTGCTGTGTTACGCTGAGTGATATTTTTTGATTCTTTAAGGTGTTTTTCTGCCTGTTTGATTCCTCTTTCGGCGTTGCGTATCCATTTTCCTTTAGCGTGGTTGACGGCTGCTTGTGCTCTGTTGATGCTTCCGATTGTGGACTGGGCATTTTTCAGTTCTTCTAGTGCTGATTTTTCCGCTTGTAGTGCTGCTTGGTATGATTTTTTGTGATTATCATTGATGCTTGCTAGAGATGACTGAATTTTCTTTTTTAGATGTGTCATTTCGGCTAGTAGCTCGGCTTCAATTTGTTTGCCTTGATCGTTGAGCTCTTTTGGGGTGGCTGTGTTTTTTTTGGCGATTAACTCAGCAGGTGATATGCAGCCGATTAATAGCAAGAAAGATAGTTTTGCAATGTTGCGTCTAATCATAATTGATAAGTTATCATTATTTTTGAGATTTGGTATCTTTAAAGCGAGTTATTGTGTCATTTAGTATGCTAGTGGAAAAGCGTCTTTGCTGATAGTTCACGATGATTGGTGGGTGGGGTAGGATGTTGGTGGGAAGCTCTGCTGGTTAGAAAAAGTTGTGTTGTGAGACGTGATTTAAAATTGTTTTCTTTTGGGCTGGTAGACTGAGAGTTGGGGGCGCAGGTTATTGAGTAATATGAAATTTGTTTTTTCTGGTAGGGCTTATTTTTATGTTTCATTATTTTTTCACTATTTTATTTATTATAATTATGAAATTTGATCAGCGAGTAGGAGTTATCTTGGCTGGGGCAGACGGCACTGGGCTGTTTGTTCTGGTTCTTGGTGTGTGGATGGCGTGGGGAGCTGAGGAGGTGGGGGCTTGTAGTGTGAATGAATGTAATGTGGGTTTCTGATGTGTGCAATTTTTGGATGGTATGGTAAGGCGCCTGTAGAGAAGCTGCATGATATGGCGGGGGTGATGCGGCACAGGGGGCCGGATGGTGAGGGGTTTATGCATAGCGATGTGGCTGCTATAGGGATGACTCGTTTGGCGATTATAGATCTGGATCATGGGCAGCAGCCCTTTGAGTCTAACAGTAAGAGTATTTCAGTTGTATGTAATGGTGAGATTTATAATTTTGAGTCTTTGAAGCGTGAGTTAGTAGGTCTAGGGCACCGTTTTTATACGCAGTGTGATTGTGAGGTTTTGCCTGCTGCTTATGAGGAGTGGGGGATTGGATTTTTGGATAGGTTGAATGGGATGTTTGCTATAGCTGTTTATGATAGGGTGCGGGGTGAGCTTATTTTGGCGCGTGATCGCTTTGGTCAGAAGCCGCTTTATTATGCGAATCATGAGGGCGTTCTGTATTTTTCATCTGAGGTGCGTGGGTTACATGAGGTGGGGTTGCCTAAGGGGCTGAATCATTCTGCTTTGCCGGCATATTTGTCGCTGCGTTATGTGCCTGAGCCTGAGACGATGTTTGCTGATGTTAGGATTTTGTCTGCTGGTTGCTTGCTGAAGATTGATAGGGCTGTTACGGATGTGGAGGTTACTCGTTGGTATACGTTACCTGATGGGAAGGTGGAGCATGTGGATTCTTTATCGGATCTTCACTCGATAACTCGTTCCTCTGTTCAGGATGCGTTGGTTTCTGATGTTCCTGTAGCGCTTCATTTGTCAGCGGGAATTGATTCTAGTGTATTGTTGGCGGAGTTACAGAAGTCAGGTAAGCCGGCGCATGCGTTTACAGCTGGTTTTGGTGCTGATTCTGATGAGGTGAGGGAGGCAGCGGAGCTATGTGATCAGTATCAGGTTGAGCATACTGCTGTGCGGCTGGGGTCTGAGGATTTAGCTAGTTTACCTGAGGTTGTATCGCAGATGGAGTTACCAGTTGGGGATGCATTGATTTTGGCTTTTGATAGGTTGGCCGAGGCGACTGCAGGTGTTGGTTGTAAGGTTGCGATAGGGGGTGAGGGGGTGGATGAGATTTTTGCAGGTTATTCTTTTCATAAGTTTATGAAGGTGTCTGATAGGTTGGGTGTTTTTGGTCGTATGTTGGTTGGATGTTCGCTGGGTATTGCTCCGATGTTTTTGTTAGATAGGTTGTCTGGTTTTCCTGCGGCTCTGGGTGAGAGTGGTAGGGGGAAGATTCGTGATTATTTGGTTCAATATGGAGGGTTGAGTGATTACGAGAAGGGGGTTAATTTACGGACATTGTTTTCGAGTAAGGAGATTTCTGATTTGAGTGGGTTAGAGCCTTTTGAGGGTGATTTTGATGCTGGTGAGGATTTACTGGAGAGTCATATTCGTTATCAGTTTGACGGCTGGTTACAGGACTGGGCGATTATAAGGCAGGAGCGGAATACGATGGCTCACTCGGTTGAATATAGGATGCCTTTTCTTGATCATAGGTTGGTGGAGTTTGGGTTTTCACTGGATAACAAGTATAAGCTTAGTGGGCTTTCGGATAAGTATTTGTGGAGGAAGATGGCCGCTGAGTATTACCCTGAGACTCAGCACAAGAGATGTAAGCAGCCGTTCTTTTTTCCTACTGAGGAGCCTGAATATTATAGTGAGATAGTGAAGTTGCTGGATGCTACGATAGGGTCAGAGCGTTTTCAGAAGAATGCTTTGTTTGATATGGATTATCTGGCTGGTTTGAGGGAGAGGGCAGAGAGGACGCGTGAGTTTTTGCCTATTAAGCAGTTGTTGTCTCTGGTGGTGTTAGATCTGTGGATGCAGGAGCATGGGTTATCTTTTTAGGAGGCAAAAAACAGCCTACAATGTTTATGTTGTAGGCTATCTAGGGTGATTTGCTATGGTTGCAGGCTGATTACTTTTTGTCTTCAGCGTTTTTTTTCTTTTCTGCTGCAGCTTTTGCTGGGTCGATGAGGTCTTTTACGGTTAGCATTGGTTTGCCTGCTTCACCGCGGAATTTCTTGACCATGTCTGGTGTGATTGCAGATGCTTTATTTCCGAAGTTGCTACGGATGTATGTGAGGACATCTGCGATTTCTTTATCGGTCATGGCTGCGTTTGGAGGCATGGCGGAAGAATATTTTTTACCTGCTACAGTGATGGGGCCTGTTAGTCCGCGTAGCTGGATGCGGATGAGGTTTTCTGCTGGTCCGTTGACCCATTCAGATTTTGCGATTGGTGGGAATGCGTTTGGTATGCCAGCACCTGTTGCTTGGTGGCATGCTGCGCATTTTGCTTTGTAGAGCTCTGCAGTTGCGAATGAGGGGAGTATGCTGGCTGCCAGTGTTGCTGCGGCTACGATTGTGAATTTGAGTGGCTTATTCATAATAGATATAGATTACCCTAGTTTTGGGGTTCGTAAAGTGACTTTCTGGATAAGTATTAAAATAGTATTGTTCGGTGTTGATTTTCTGGGCTTATTGACTTTTGGCATAAGTTGCCTGACTTGTGGTAATTACTGACCCAAAAGGGAAGGGTTTTTTATTAAACCCTTTCTCTTTTGAAATTTTAGAGCTTCTGATTTGTTCCATAGCAAATGTTGCGTTTACTTATTGAATCCAAGATTGAATCCAAGTAGGATTTAAAGTTTTTAGAACTTTTTACTGAAGGAGATCCTGAAAGAGTCCATGCTATGGTAGGAGACGGTGCTGGCTTTCATCACAAAGGTTCTGATAATGCATTGCCTGAAAATATTAAAATCATTATTCTACCTGCCTATTGCCCGGAGCTTAATCCAGCTAAAAAGCTCTGGGACATAATAAAGGATAGAATATGCAACAAAGACTGGGAGGATCTAGATGAGCTCGAAGATGCCATAACTAAACGAATTGAACCTTGCTGGGAAGAACCTCTAAGAGTAATGAATTTGATAGGATCAAGCTTCCTTACCACTGAACTAAACGTTATAAATCGGATAAAGTTAATCCACTTTAACTGTGAAATTTGTATTAGTTGTTGCTTAGCGGTTATTTTCTGTAATTTTTTACAAACATGTAACTTGTTGGTTTACAGTAGAATGTTGTTTTTTGTGGGAGTTTTTGAAGCGGGAATGATTTAAATTTCACTTAATTTACTTGCAAAAAAAGCGGGTTTGTGAAACACAGCACCAGACCAAAATTATTATGTGTTCGTTTAGTTTACTTAACCTTAAGAATGCTTCGCGCGCCAAGCGCCAAAAAACAGCATCGATGACTCAGCAAAGCTTGCTGTCGTTGCGTTGTGTCTCTGTTGTTTTGGTTGTGGCTTGTAGTGCTTTACAAGGGGTAAATGCCCAAGACGCAAATGCAAGAGATCTAGCAACAAACGCTGTTGATACGGCTAAGAAGCAAGTTCCTACATCGGTTGAGGCCGCTGAGGCGCAGGCAAAGGCGGCTGCAGAGCGTAATAATAATCAAGTAGGCGTCATAAATGAGCGCATTAAATTGTTACAGCAACAGCAAGCAGCTTACATCAAAAACGTCGC
>CALGZA010000032.1 GCA_937934595.1 uncultured Verrucomicrobiales bacterium
CCCCTCCGTCAGCACCTTTACAGCCTCCTGCTCCTTCCCCTTCTGCATCAAGAAATAAGCATACAGCTGCTTATCAGCCACCCCACCCTTAACCGACCTCCCACTCAGAAAAACCTCCAACGACTTCTCACTCCCCTGAGCCAACCACCCCGTCTGAAACCTCTCAAACAAGCTCCTAGACTCCGGACGCTTCAACAACAACCTATGATACCGCGCCGACTTCTTATCAAGCACCACCTCCCCCCCCACAACAGCATTCTCAACCTGAGCAACCTGAGTAAAACCCATCAAAGAGAACAAAACAAAAAACAAAATAGAAGTAAGCAAAGTAATAAATGTTTTCATAAAATAAATTATATTACGTCCTTAGCATTATCAACAAACAGAGGATTCAGTCAATATGTTTCGATTAAAAACAATACTTCAACATGCTAAAAAAACAGCAAATATAATTGCATTAAAAATATTATTATAAAAAAATCTGGCAAATTTCCTCAATTCTGTAATTCTGCCCTGTGTGTAAATAAAAGTGTCTCCTAAAGCAAAATAACTATGCCATGAAAGAATTCATAAATGAAATAAAACTACGCTTAAATAAAGGTATCGCCATAAGAGCACTTTTACTAAGCACCATAATTGCTTCTTGTATCACACTAATCTGGGGACTGACCTATATCATAAGAGGCCATGCAGTAGAATCCAGCATAGTATATCCGGCCGGCCTCCTAATCATCGCTATCCTAGCGCTAGCAATATGGAAGGTAAGAAAAAAATCAGAGCTTCAATCCGCAATATTCGCAGACAATTTTTACCATCTCAAAGACTCACTAGCCAGTGCACTAGAATTCCAACAAACTAACAAAGAAGGCCACATCTATGAACTTCAAAAGCAACAAGCCATCAACAAAATAAAAGAAATATCTCCACAAGCTATCCCCCTACCATTCTCAAGAAAACTATCCATCGTAGCAGGTATCAGCGCCATCGCTGCAGGCAGCCTATCCCTAGCCACACCCTCAGATGAAGTACTAAAGGCTATCAAAGAAAGAGAAATAACATCAGCCCGCACTGAAGAAATCCAAAAAACCGTCGAAAAAGAAGTAGAAAATTTGATCAATTCCCTCTCAGACGAAGAAAAAGAAGCCATCGACCCAGACGCCATTCGCCAATGGGTAAAAGAACTCAAAAAAACCGATGACAAAAGAGAGGCACTCAGGAATATAGCCAGAGTTGAACAAAAAATACAAAAATCTATCGATAAACTTCAAAACAGAAAAAATGAAGAAACGCTCAAAGCAGCCGGCATCAAGATGCTTCAAGCAAAAAACCAAGCAACAAAAGACATCGGTAAAAGCCTAAAAAATAAAAACTTCAAAAAAGCTGCCGCCAAATTAGAAAAGTTTAAGTTAAATCAAAACAATATCAAAAAAACTAAACTAGACAAAAAGAAAATGGCTCAACTAAAAGCTGACGCCAAAGACCCAAACAAGAAAAAAGCTCTCAACAAAAAACAAAAGCAACTAGCCAAATTAAGAGAACTTACCAAACGTCTCTCGCAAGCTGCACAGCAAAATAGAAACCAAAGTAATCCATCCTCATCCGAAACAATGAGCATGGAACAATTTGCCGAACTACTCGAAGAAGCAGATATAAACAAACTCCCAGAAGAGCTAAACCTAGAAGACTTAAAAGAGTTACCTCAAGATCTATTAGACCAGCTACCTCCTGAACTACTTAACAAATTCCCCAGAGAATTACTCAACCAGCTCCCCCCAGAACTACTAGAGAAACTACTCGAAATGCTTGAGAATAACGCCCAAGACCTCCAAGAAAACATGGATGAAATGGAGCTAGATATGATGGAAGGTGATCCCATGTCACAAGAAGAATGGGAAGAACTACTAGAACAGTTAGAAAATATGGACATGGACATCGAAGCACTTCAAAAAATGTTAGAACGCATGGAAGCCATGAAAAACATGAGAGAGAAACTTCAAGGGCTCCAGAAAATGCTCGGCCAATCTCAAATATCCCCCAGCGAGAAAGAGCTATTTCTCAGAAAAAGCAAAGGAGGCAAAAAACCAGGATTCGGATCAGACTCATCACGTAGAAAAAACAAAGATAAACTCAAAAATAATAAACAACACACTAAAATAAAAGGCAAAAAAGGCATCGGACCAGTCAAAAGCTCAGTAGAAAGCGCAGACTCAGGATCAGGCGTTTCACGCAGAAAAGGAACAGCAAAAAAACGCAGCCATGAAAAACAAATGAGCTCATTCATCGATAGAGAAGACGTATCAGAAGAAATGAAACAGGCCGTCAAACAATACTTCCAAGACATCCACAGTATCCAAAAACCATCAAATCAAAAATCTAACTAATCCACATATGACCACTACTAAAACAAACAACATCGAAGAAAAAGCTAAACACTTTAAAGAAACATTTCTCAGAGTCAGAAAGGAAGTTGGTAAATTCATCGTCGGCCAAGATGACATCGTTGAAAACGTCCTAGTCGCCATCTGCTGTGGCGGTCACGTCCTTCTAGAAGGTGTACCAGGACTCGGAAAAACAGCTCTGGTGAATACACTAGCCACTGCTCTAGAACTACAGTTCAAACGTATTCAGTTCACCCCTGACCTCCTCCCCTCAGACGTCGTCGGAACTCAAATCCTATCAGAAAAAGATGGCAACAGAGAACTCATCTTCCAGCCCGGCCCCGTTTTCTGTAACATCCTGCTAGCAGACGAGATAAACCGCGCCACACCTAAGACCCAGTCCGCCCTTCTTGAAACTATGCAAGAAAAACGTGTCACTGTAGCTAACCAAACTCACTCAATAGGACTACCATTCTTCGTCCTCGCCACACAAAACCCTATCGAAAATGACGGAACATACCCACTCCCAGAAGCTCAGCTTGACCGATTCTTCTTTAAACTAAAAGTAGAACTCCCAGGACACGATGACTTCCTAGAAATCCTTGAACGCACTGGAGGTAACTCCACACCATCACTCAGACCTACAGCATCCGGTAAAGACATCATCGCCATGGGTAACACCATCCGCGAAATCCCAGTAGCCAAAGAAGTCATGAACTACCTAGTACGTATAGTTCGTACCACCCACCCAGATGAAGAAAATGCTCCTAAAGAAGTGAAACAATACGTCAGAAACGGCGCCTCCCCACGTGCAGCTCAGGCCATCCTTGCAGCATCCAGAGCCAAAGCCATACTAGATTCCAGATTCCACGTATCTAAAGAAGACGTCGCTGCAGCAGCCATCCCAGCTATCCGTCACCGCCTTATACTTTCATTCGAAGGTGAAGCTGAAGGTATCAATCCAGACGACATCGTGAAAGCTGTCATCGCAAAAGCTAAATAACAACCAAGCATCAGCTACTCCATCTAACAAAACCATCAAGAACCCCATTCACCGTGTCCTTCACTGACCCCAAATTCATTCGTCGCCTAGAATCCCTCTACCTTCTCTCCAGAAGAGTAATTGGCGGATCACTCCAGGCAGACAGAAAGTCGCGCCAGAAAGGCACAGGCATAACCTTCGCCGACTACTCAGAATATAACCTCGGTGACGACTACAGAGCCATCGACTGGAGAGTATACGCCCGTACCGAAGAATTATTCATCAAACTCTTCGAAATGGAAGAAGATGCCACCATATACCTCCTCCTAGACACCAGCCACTCCATGAAATCCAAGCTCATCGAGGCAAAAGAACTAGCAGCTGCTCTAGGCTACATCGCCCTCAACTGCATGGACAGACTCGTAACCTACGGCATGGCAGATATCCTCTCGCCCATACAAGAACCATCCAGAGGACGCGGCGCCGTCCTCCCATTCCTAAAAAACCTAGAACAAGCAGAAACCTTCGGCGCTGATACAAACTTCACCTCATGTATCAAATCACTCCAAGCCCGCCACTCCAAAAAAGGCATGGTCCTCGTCATCTCAGACTTCCTCTACCCAGACGGATTCCAAAACGGCCTCAAACTACTCCAAGGACTCAAGCACGACGTATACTGTATCCAAATACACGATCAAGCTGACCTAGAATGTGACTGGAAAGGCGACATCACACTAGAATGTGTTGAAACCAAAAAAAGCAGCAAAGTCACCGTTACAAAAAAACAAGCCAATGCATACAAACAAGCCATCAGTGACTGGAATGAACAACTTAAAAAAGAATGCCTTAAACGAGGTTTGGGACACCTCCAGACATCGAACATCGAAAACTTCGAGCAAACCATCGCCAACGTCATCAGAAAAGGAGGACTAGCAGGATGAGCCTACTAGCACCACAATTCCTCTGGGGCCTCCTCGCCATAATCCCACTCGTCGCCGCCTACCTTCTCAAAGTACGCCCGCGCAAAAAAACAACAAACGCATGGTTCCTATGGGAAAAAATCTTAACGGAAAAAAACTCCAGCTCCCTTTTCAGCAAAATGAGGAATATTATCTCCCTCCTCATCATGCTAATCGCACTTATATTAGTCATCTTTGCTCTCTGCCAGCCCAAGTTCAGCACAGAAGACAACCGTGATCTCATCATCGTCATTGACCGCTCAGCATCAATGAACGCCACCAGTGACGACAACACCTCCACCTCTCGCCTAGCAAAGGCAAAAACAAAAGCTCACAACCTCATTCGTTCACTCAGCCCCAATCAGCGAGCCTCACTTGCCACAATTGACAAACAACTCAACTTCGTCACCCACCTAAGCTCCAACGCCCTGCGCCTCCACCAATCCATAGATAACATCAAACCCAGCGCAATACCACTGAATCAATCCACCCTCTCATCCATATCTAACAACAGCTCAGAAAACCATCGCATCATCTTCATAACAGACGGATGCACAACAAAAAACACCACCCCAGAAAACCAAAAAATAGAATTCCTTAACATCGCAGAAGATGCCAAACCTGACAACCTAGGAATCATCGCAGCTGACATCCAGCTCACCCCAGGCGACACCTCCGCAAAGTGTATGATCAAAATAGCATCATCACTCACAAACACCACCAAAGCAGAAGTAGAACTCTTCCACTCAGCCACAGAATCCGTCGGAAAATTATCAGAATTCACCATCAAACCAGGCACCAATAAACCATTCTTCTTTGACATCCCAGACGCTATCGACAAACCAGGAGAATGGATCGCCAGAATCCTCAGAAAAGATAACCTAGAAGAAGACAACACCGTCACACTCATCCTCAGAAAACTTCCCGTCATTCCCGTCACCATACCCTCAGGAGACAATTACTTCTACCAGCGCTGTATCGAAGCATTCTCTAAATCAGGCGGCTCACTCCAAATCGCCTCACCAGACCAAAACTCTAAAATCACAGTCTACCACGGAGCAGTCCCTGAAAACGCAGCAGGTAATATCATCATCTTCGCACCAACAGGAAAATCCCCATTCTGGACTAAACTCGGAAAAGAAGTCCTCGTCGACCTAGCTATCGCTGAAAACCCACTACACCCAACACTCAGACACTCAGATATAAACCAAATCAACTTCCCTGGCGCCAAACAAATCACCCCCCCAGATAACGCCAGAATCATCGTCGAATCTGAACAAAAAATCCCCCTCATCTACCAAATCAATTACTCCAACAAATCAGTCATCGTCGTCAACCTCAACCCATCTCAGGCAGACTTCTTCCTCTCACCATCATTCCCCATCATGATCCACGATGCCGCCACATACCTAAGTGGTCATGACTCCCAGCTTGCCTCCATCTACCCCACAGGCACCATACTCACACTCACAGACCCAAAATCATCAAACTCATCCCCAGCCACCACCATCAGCCTAAACTCCCCAGGCACACATGAATACCCTAAGAAAAATCGCCCACTAAAAGTCTCTGCAGCCACCCTCTCAGAAACAGAAACCCTCCTGAAAAGCAGCCTTATATCATCAGATCTTAAAAACCTAGCCACCGGCTACCCACTCAGCTTCTGGCTCATCATCCTCGCCATCACCCTCCTCACACTAGAATCCATCCTCTACCACAGAAGAAAAGCAGACTAAAGAAACGCCAAATCAAACATGAACTTCTCTAACATAACCCACCTCTGGTGGCTCATCCCTATCATCACCATTCTCGGAGCTGGCTTCTGGCTATCACTCGTGGACCGCCCTAAACACTGGAAAATCATATCATTCACACTCAGAACACTTGCCGTAGTATTTCTACTCCTTGCACTCTGTAACCCATTCTCAAAATCAGCAGCAGAAGACCTTCACATCATCTTCCTCGTAGACGGATCCGCATCAGTCTCACCTAAAGGAATAGAACACGCTACCACCCAAATAGAAAAAGCCATCAGCAATCTCGACCCATCAGACTCCCACTCCATATACCTATTCGCAAAAGAAACAAAAAAATCAACCATCAAAGAAATCAAAGAATTCGCCAAACAAGCTGCTCAAGACGGTGGCAACGCACAATTCCGAGCAGCATCAAAACTATCCTCAGCTCTACTCAGCACACGGCTAGAATTCCCATCAAATAAAGCCAGAAGACTCGTCTTATTCTCAGACGGTATACCCACAGACTCAGACAGCACAACAGCAGAAACAATCAATACACTACAAAACGAAGGAATCGAAATCAGCTTCCTTCAAACCCAAGGCCTCCAGCAAGCAGAAGCCGCAGTCACCAGCTTCAAACCACTCGTATCATCAGCATACGAAGGCGAAATCGTCAGAATGCAAGCAGACGTCACATCAAGCCAAGACATGAAATGCAACATCCGCCTCCTCCACCAAGGAGTCGTCGTCCAAAGCCAAAACATCAAACTCACAGCTAAAGGACCAAACAGAATTGGATTCGATGCCGAAATGACTACCGCAGGCATCAGCAGATGGGCAGTCGAAATCAATCCAGAAAATGACTACTTCCCAGCTAATAATAAAGCCAAAACCAACATCACCGTCTCAGGAACTCCTCGCATCCTCGTCATCCACAAAGACCCTAAAGCCATGCGCCCATTCACCAGAGCCATCCGTAAACAAGGCATCGAAATAGACGTCCGCGGAACCAAAGGACTCCCTCAAACTCTCCAAGACATGCTCGCATTCAAAGCAATCATTCTCGCCAATGTCCCAGCCACAGAACTCACCAGCAATCAGCTCACAGAACTCAAACGCTACGTCTCAGACTTCGGAGGAGGACTCGGAATGCTAGGTTCAGAAAACTCCTTCGGACTCGGCGGATACTACCAAACAGCCATAGACGAAATCCTCCCACTCACTTCGCGATATGAAAAAGAAAAACAAAAACCCAGCCTCGCAATGGTACTCGTCATAGACAAATCAGGCTCCATGAGCGGCCAGAACATAGCCCTTGCTAGACAAGCCGCTAAAGCAGCTGCAGACCTACTCGGAGCTCAAGACCAAATCGCAGTCATCGGATTCGACTCCTCTCCACAAATCATCGTAGACATGACATCAGCTGCTGCAAAAACAACCATCCAAGACTCCATAGACTCACTCACAGCAGGCGGTGGAACAGACCTCTACCCAGCATTCAAACGTGCAAAAGAAATGCTAGACTCAACATCAGCCAAAATCAAACACGTCATTATACTATCAGACGGACAAACCCAAGAATCAGACAACCTAGGACTCGCTCAAGAACTCGCAGATGCCCGCGTAACCGTATCAACAGTCGCCATGGGTGAAGGTGCCGCCAAAGAACTCATGGCATCCATCGCAGACATTGGAAAAGGCAGATACTACGAGACCAATGACCCAGCAAACGTCCCCCAGATCTTTACCAAAGAAACCATGCAGGCATCCAAATCAGCCATCAAAGAAGACCTCTACGCATCAGTCCAAATCGGCGAACACCCCATGCTCAACGGATTCGAAAAAGCCGAACTCCCCTTCGTTCTCGGATACGTCATGACTCAGACCAAGCCAACCGCAAAAATAGTACTAGCAGCAGAAACCGGTGACCCTCTCTTAGCCACATCACGCTTCGGACTCGGTAACACCTTCGCATACACCTCAGACCTAACAGAAAAATGGGGATCAGAGTGGCTAGGATGGTCCGCAGGAGCTAAATTCTGGGACCAAACACTACGCTCCATACTCAGAAAAGACGACGGCAGAGGAATCACTCTCAATAACAACCTCCAAGAACAACATTGGAACATCAACATCAACAGAAAAGACAACGCCGGAAAATACATCAACAACGTCCAATGGAGAATCAACGCACTAGACGGATCAGGTAAACAACTTAACCCCAAACTCATACAAAATGGACTAGGCAGCTACAAAACCACACTCCCCTTAAAAGGCCTAGACCGCGTATTCCTTCAGCTCACTGACAAAGCAGACGGAAAAAGTAAAACCCTCTTCTGGCAACGCCCATACCCAGCAGAATACCAACTCAATGACAGACCTACATCAAACATAGCTGCACTACCAAAGACCAACATCCCAGAAATCCGAGCCAACCTCCCCACAGAAGCCATAGAAAAAAATCGCATCCCCACCTTTGCATTCCTAGGCATATTCCTAGCAATAGGCAGCGTCTACACACGCAGAATCTAAACACGATTCCAAGCACCCTCCCCCCCACATCCACCTCAGGCATCGCTCAATCAGCCACGCCCACCATCCCTCATGTTTTTAATTGCGGAATCCATCATTTCTGCATAAAAACCCACCCACCACAACCACCCAATCTCCACAGCACCCCCCACCCATAAAAATTCAACACAAACCAACCATTTCACAGCGCAACATGAACACACCAGCACCACAAGTAGGCATCATCATGGGCAGTCTCTCAGACTGGCCCACACTAGAACACGCAGCCAAAATGCTCACCCAGCTAGGCATCTCATGGGAATCCAAAGTCGTCAGCGCACACCGCACACCAAAAAAACTCTACAACTACGCTGAAACAGCCGCCGAAAGAGGTATCCAATGCATCATCGCAGGAGCAGGAGGTGCTGCACACCTTCCAGGAATGGCAGCCGCCATCACACCACTACCAGTCCTCGCTGTCCCAGTAAAATCCAGCACCCTAAATGGAATAGACTCCCTCCTATCCATCGTCCAAATGCCAGCTGGAATACCCACAGCGACATTCGCCATCGGTAAAGCAGGTGCTACCAATGCAGCACTCTTCGCCGCCGCCATATTCGCAGCAACAGGTAACCAAGAAATCGCAAAAAACCTAAACAAATTCCGCACCGACCAAACCACAAAAATCGAAGCAGGAACACTCCCACAAATGCAAGACATCCAAGACCAACAACACTAAAACATGGAACACGAAACATGCATCGGAGTCCTCGGAGGAGGTCAGCTAGGTAGAATGTTATCCCTAGAAGCCCGTAGAATGGGATTTCAAGTCATCATGTGGACCGGAGGTGACAACTCAGGTGCAGCGCGCCTCGCTGACCACACCATCACCGAACCATTCAACTCACAACAAGCCTTCCAGCTATTCACAACAACAGCGCACTGCGCAACCGTCGAATTCGAAAACATCCCCAGCACCCTTATCGACAAAGTCAGCACCACCATCCCCATCATGCCATCCTCAAAGGCTATCAGCATCTGCCAAGACAGAGAAAAAGAAAAAACATTCCTCCGCTCAAAAAACATCCCCACCACTGCATTCCAAATAGTAACCAGCGCAGAAACCCTCCAGCTAGCGCTCGAAAAAATCCCAGGTGACGTCATCCTAAAAACCCTCAGAGACGGCTACGATGGTAAAGGCCAACTCCTCATCAAACAAAACAACAACAGACCCTCAGCATCTGAACTCTGGAACACCTTCGGAAATCACAACGCCATCCTAGAAAAAAGAATCAACCTCAAATCTGAACTATCCGTAATCTGCGCACGTAGCCAAGACGGACAGACCATCGCCTACGATCCCGCAGAAAACGAACACCGAAACCACATCTTAGACATCTCCATAGTCCCAGCTAGAATCTCAGACACCCTCACCAGCCAAGCCAAACAAATAGCAGAAGAAATCACCACAGCACTAGACTACATCGGAGTCCTAGCCGTCGAATTCTTCGTAGATCAAGACGACAACCTACTCGTAAACGAAATCGCACCACGCCCGCACAACTCAGGTCACCACACCATCGACGCCTGCGAAACATCACAGTTCGAACAACAAGTCCGTGCCGTTACAGGACTTCCTCTCGGAAGCACACGCCTCATACA
This sequence comes from uncultured Verrucomicrobiales bacterium, assembly GCA_937934595.1. GTDB lineage: Bacteria > Verrucomicrobiota > Verrucomicrobiia > Verrucomicrobiales > Akkermansiaceae > Rubritalea. Next base: position 10,232 of record CALGZA010000032.1, read on the forward strand.
GCCAGCAGTCATGTTAAATCTACTCGGTGACATCTGGCTTGACCCCACCACACCACCAGACTGGACCCCCATCCACACCACCCCCGGCGCAAAACTCCACCTCTACGGAAAAAACCACGCCAAACCCGGCCGTAAAATGGGACACATCACCTTCACCGCACCAACCATCCAAACAGCCATCCAAAACGCGGAAAAAATCAAACAAACCTACAACATAGGCACAACATAGGCATAACATAACAAAACACCTACCTCCCCCAGCACCCCCTAAAATGATTTTACTTTTCTCCCATCATTCCCTAGCGTTATCACATGCGTAACATTCACCTGATCACAGCCCTTATCCTCATCCTTGCAGGATCGATCAGTGCGCAAAAAACAACGCCTTCGGCACTCAAAGCCAACCCAATCTTCAAAGAAGGTATCAACGCACTTGCAGACCATCTACCCACCATAGCCAGTGAGAAATTCACCACCCTCCTGAAATCCAAAAAACTCCCCAGACAAGACAACATAACACTCCTCCTCCTCCTAACAGAGTCTCAGATCCAAGCCAATAAACCAAACTCTGCTCTAAAAACACTCAAAAACCCACTCATCACTAAACACCCAGACACCCCCTTCTGGAAAGGTCAGGCCACAGCCAACTCTGGCAGATACAATGACGCCATCAAGATACTCGAACAAACCACCACAAAATCAAAACACCACCAACGCGCACAAATCAAAATAGCCAACCTCGCAGCAGCCCTAAACAAAACAGACAAAGCGCTCAGCACACTCAAAAAATCAATCAAACAAACACAAAACAACAACATCTCACCCCAGACATACCTCTCACTAGCTAAACTATACCTCACCAAAAATGACCACCAAAACGCAACCAAAACCATCACAAAAATCAACACCACAGACCCACACACCAATACAGAAAAACAAATCATCCTAGCACAAATCAACATCCTCAAAAAAAACTACCCTCAAGCTATCCAGTCACTTACAGAACTCGTAAAAAACCCAAAACACCTAGACAAAAACGCACTAAGCCACGCCACCCTCCACCTAGCAGACGCTCTCCACCTCAACGGCAACAACGTTAAAGCCATCAACACACTCATCACCTTCACAGAAAATAACAAAAACTCCCCACTACTAAGCTCCATCTTCTCCAAGCTCACTAACTGGATTCCATCAGACGCAGCTCTCACCGCCCCCACCATCAAACAGCTCATTACCTGGGCAGACAGAGACCAGCCAGAACAAACCAATAACATCACAAAAATAAATCAAGAACACAGCGACCTCAAAGCCTTCGCACATTACTACTACGCCCGCCACCTCGCTAATCAAAAAGACACTACCAGCAAAACAAAAGCCATCTTCGAATTTAGCATACTAAGACTCCGGCACCCCACACACATCCTAGCAGGAACATCATTAACAGACACAGCCACCACCCAGCTCGCACTCAACAGAATCAAACCAGCTAAAAACACACTAAAACTCATCCAAGAACTAAACATCCCCATCGCACCCATTGCAAAACAACAAGCCGCATTCCTACTAGGTAAAATCAACCACAACGAAAAAAATCACCTCGCAGCTGCCGCAGCATTCCAAAAAGTAGTAGACACCGCCAGCAAAGAACTCAGAACCGCAGCCATTGTCAATGCCGCCAGCAGCTACCTCGCAGCAGCAGACACAAAAGGATTCAAAAAACTACAAAAAAACATCAATAACCCACAAACACAAACAAACCTCACTCTAGAATACGCACTCTGGCTAACCAAAGAAAATAAAATCCAAGCTCGCACCATACTCCAAAACTTCACCATCAAACACCCAGACCACCCACGCATCACAGAAGCCAGACTAGCTCTAGCACTCAATAGCCTCCTTGTCCCACCCACAGACCCAGTCATCTACCAAAACACCATACCCCAGATTTCTAAAACCTCACTAACCCCAGCTCAACAAGCTGACTACGCATACCTTGCATACAGAAACGCCATATCACTAAATAACTTCACCGGCGCAGCAAACATTGCCAAAAACTTCGCAGAATCTTACCCACTTCACCCCCGCAACCCAGAATTTAGTCTCCTAGAAGGACAAGCACTCTACCACAACGGACAACACAACGAAGCCCGCCGTATCCTCCTCAGCCTCACAAAAAAACACCCCAAACACCCCCTTAAAAACTACGCCCAATATTACGCAGCCATGTCTGCTAAACTAGAAGGAACACCTCAGTCAGAAACAGAAGCCATCTCACTATTCTCTAAAATCGCATCTAATAAATCCTCCCTCAGCAAAGAAGCTCTCCATCAACTAGCCAAACTCCACATCAACCAAAACAACCCACAACAAGCCATCAAAATCCTACAACCACTCTACAATACCCAACCCAAAAACAAAAAAACACTCAACACCAGCATCACTCTAGCATCCGCCTACCACACCCTAGGGAACACCAAACCCGTAAACTTCAAATCAGCACTCACCATCTACAACACACTCATCTCCCAATTCAAAAACACTCCCCTCATACATAACCAAATCAAATACACCAAAGCTCTCACCCTCCAGCACATGGGCAATAATGAACATGCCCTAAAAGTATACTACTCAGTTATTAACGCCCAAAATCCAAAATCTATAGAATGGAAATGGTACTATAAATGCGGCTTCACTGCCATAGCCATGCTAGAAGAAATGAAGAACCCTAACGCAGCCATAGCAATAGCCAAAAAACTAGCCAACACCAAAGGTAACCGTTCTCAAGAAGCACAAAAACGCGCCCGCGCACTCGAAATGAAATACATGATCTGGGAAAAATAAAGCTAATAAAACTCTTATCCCAGCTATGATAACAAAAACAACGTAAATAATTTACATTTATTTCTTGTCAAATGAGAAATGGGGATAAATGTTACTTGAACCATGAATAATAAAACGTTAAAAATTATTTGCTTCACAGCAATACTATCCTCTTCAGCCCAAGCAGCTGTAACTTCCTGGAATATAGTTGAGCCAGGTGATTCTGGCACTCGGCTACTAACTGTAAGCACTTCGTCTGGATGGACTGACCCATGGGGTAACACTATCACCGCAACTAACACCTCAAGCACAGGTGGTAACACTTCTAACTTCCATACACAGTTTAATTTAGCTAACCACTGGCCAGCATCAAGTACCACATATGATCCACTCATTTCGGTAGACCCAGCGGAACTGGACTTGCTTACCACTAACCTCACTGCAGGTCAGTTAGCCACAGTCACGCTAGATTTCTCAAATGACATGACACAACCTCACCAATGGATGTTTATTGGTTTAGAAGGTTCCAATGAAAGCATAACTATTACAGCTTTCTTAGACGGAAATCAAGTATCTACAACGGGTTGGGGTGACGCTTCATTGGTAAATGGAATAGATGGTGATTTTGGTTCCAAGAACCCTACAATTGCCGGTGGCACTGCTCCAGATATCACTAATAGTGGCAGCTCAGTTTTAATTGAAGGAACAAGTACTGCTGGCGCTTTGTGGGACTTCTCTGTTGCTCTCCTTGAGCCTACAGCAGCATATGACCAATTAGTCATCAGCTACGATGGAGGAGCTAGTAACTCTTCATCATTTGGAGTAATACTCAACTCAGATACAACAATTGTACCAGAACCTACTACTCCTCTTCTAGGTTCACTTGCCCTTGTAATGTCTGCCTTATGGCGTCGCAGATCTTAATTTAAGATTATAGATATATTATTTTAAATTAGTTTATATTTCTTGTCCACTCATCTATGGGTGGACAATTTTTTTATCCATACATGCCTTATCTTAATTCCAACCACACTATGATAAAAATCTACAGGAATTCTTCGCAATACAGATATTTCTCAGCACGACTTCTTCAACATATTTTATTAAAGGTGCAATCCACCACAGGTGATACTAACAGCATTAAAATAATAAAAAAAATCACAGAGTAGCTAATCTAGCTAATAGGCGCAAACTAAAAATACTATCCATATCATCACAGATGAACATCAAGGATAATAACAGAAACTGCACAGCACCTACTGAGAAATATTTAATTCGATGTAAAAGAAATCACAGAAACCATTTATTTTTCTTCATACTACGAAGTGGTGTATTTAGAAAATTCATATAGCACATGAGTAATTCCAACAACTTCACAGCTCTTAAAACTGTCAGTAAAAAAACACATCTATGGTGGCTCTATTTACCCCTTCTTCCTATTTTTCCATTACTAGCACTCATTGCTTTCAGTTCAGGATGCTTCCCTGGTGCATATATTTTTGATGACAAACCCACCATCCGTGATAACCAAGCGCTTAATTCACCATGGCTAGCAATCACTAAACAGTCAGCTCCCGAGCCCAGCGCTTTCAACGGTCGCCCCATTGCCGCACTCTCTTTTGCAGTAGCTAATTTAATACTGCCCTCTGAACCCGGCTACATGAGACTATTTAGTATTATTCTTCACAGCATAAGTGGCTGGCTTATATTCTGCCTAATAGCAGATCTTAGCTCCCGGCTCAGCTGGAAATCACCAAAACTAGTAGCTCTTTTTATCTCAACCATCTGGATGGTACACCCTATCCACTGTCAAGCTGTCTTGTACCTATCTCAGAGAACATCCCTCCTCATGGGCCTCTGTTTCATTACCTGCCTGTGGGCAAGTATTCGCAGAAAACCTAATGGCCCCCTTGAACAGACACCTCACCCATACTGGACCACATTAGGTGTTCTTGCATGTTGGATTGGTGTTGCTAGTAAAGAAGTCATGGTAGTCGCCCCATTAGCAGTGATCTTAATAGATGTAGCTCTGGCTGGTCGTTCACATATAAAAGAAATCTTTAAAAAAAATATACTCTACTACGGACTTCTCCTATCATCATGGATCTACTTAGCTATCATGCTAATCATCAGACCTGTATCAAAAACAGCCACATTTGGAGGCAATCTGTCACCAGTAAACTTTCTCAAAACACAAGGTGAAATTATATTCTCCTATTTACACACCCTCATCTGGCCAGAAAAACTTATCTTTGATTATGGTGATTTTAAACCCGTTCAAGGATACACCTTTCTCTTCCCATTAATCATCCTTGCCTTATCACTCAGCACTGCATCGTATTATTTATTACGTAAGAAATCCTCAATTAACCTACGTTTTTTTGCAACTACCATCATCTTTACACTCATTACCCTCGCACCAAACTCAAGTATCCTCCCCAATTTATCAGAAATCGGTGCGGAACGAAGAATGCTACTACCTTCTCTAGGTATCATAGCCGCCATTCTAGCTATTTCCTACCTTACTCTTCAGCGTTTACGCCATGGAACAATAGTCTTCTCCGCCATAGGAGCTTGCCTCATCATAGCCCTGACTTCCCTAGCATACTCCCAGTCCTTAAATTATAAAACCGAAGTATCCCTATGGCGTGCAGCTAACAACTCAAAACCGGCGAACAACAGAGCATCTATTCACCTTGCTCTCGCACTACATGACACTGGCAAAACTCCCGAGAGCATGACGATCATCAATCAGGTAATCACCAAAGATGACCTCAATCAATTTGACCAACTCAGTATTGCTGAATATTTCGGTAAATCTAAGCAATGGAAAGACGCTTATAAATATCAAAAAGTAGGTCTCAGTAATTTAGTAAAAATATATGTTGATCCAACTTATACAGAGCTTAACGGCACAATAAGACTAATTGAATTAGTCACCAAATATCATCAAGACTATGCAATAACATATAAATACACTAGCAACGCCCTAAAACGCTTTCCTAATCAAGCTTCGATAGTGAAACTCCACGCTATTGCAGCGAGCAGATGTGACAAAAAATCAGAAAGTATCGAGCTACTTAAGAGATTTACTAAAAAACACCCTGAACAACTGCAGCTAATAAAACTTCTTGAACAAATTAAAGCTCTTCCATAACCAAGGCCAAACCTCTTAAGTCTTTCCCCCCCCCGAATATCACTCTCCAAAAAAAGAAGCCTGACTCTAATATCACCATCCCATAACGAATACTGATGATTTCCTCAGCAAGCAAACAACAATGCAAACAGCGTAAAATAAGATACTAACAAAATCATCCCACAAGGCACACCAACCAGTAGAAGCCATCCCCAAAATAAACCAGATATCACACTCTAGACTTGTCACAACTACACCTCACTAGTATCAATATATTATACTAAAAACACTAAAATCATTTCATCCTAACAGCACCCCAAACTTCATGATAATACGCTACATCCCTCCCCTATTAACCGCATTTATTCTATTCATACCTACACTCAATGCTCAGCAAAGAAATAATACAGCCATCAAAAATTTAAACAGAGTATTCAGTAACCTTCCTGAAACTGATAGATTAGAATATTCACGCCTAACGAAAAAATCAATGCGCTACCTGGCAAACAATAGAATCTTCGATGCTCTTGTTACTGCCCACCAAATGCACGTCATATTTAAAGATGATCCAAACTCCTACATTCTACTAGCTAATATTTACCTAAAAATCCAAAAATATGATTCTGCCCGTAAAAACCTTAAACAAGCAGAAAAAATGCTTGGAATCACTCCTGATATTGCCTTCGCATACGCCACAATAGAGTTTAACAAAAATAACTGGAATGCTTCTATTAAGCATAACCAGAACTTCATCAAAATTTCATCCCCTTATACCAAAAAATCTTTACTTGAAATAGCAGACTTCAAAATCTTTCTCGCCTTACTATCACTAGATTCCAATAACACCAAAAACAAAAAACTAAACATAATTCACAAAAAAGGAATCAATCACTTAAAACAAAAATATACATTTTTAGATGACTCACCATTCTTCTACTACGCTCAAGCAGCTATCAAAATTCAAGCTAATGACTCTAATGGCGAAAATGAATGGCGTAGAAAAGCTAATAAAATTTTTAGTAACAGCTCAGTACAACTTGCACAATGGAACAACGCGCTAAATATTTTTATAACATCGAAAAAATAAACATATCACTCTAACATTTACCACCCCGAGCCGTCAAAAGCCGATTCAAACCAGAGCTAACCGGTAACCCTATCTCATATCACTATAAAGATTAAGTAACTTCCTTTGATACCGCCTCCTATGTTCATTCACATCCTTGTATCCTCCTATGTGATTCTTGTTAAGCATACCAAAATTCTACCTATCAACTCCCGTCAACCATAACAACAAGATGCACTATGCTTTGCCCAGCCACCAAGTCAGTGCGACCCTGCCAAGCACAAAAAAAGCTGAGAGGAATAACCCTCTCAGCCTAATAATTAAAACATAAACAAATAATCTTAATACCTGTAATGCTCAGGCTTGTAAGGCCCAGCTACAGGAACATTGATGTAGTCGGCCTGCTCTTGAGACAATACAGTTAACTTAGCTCCTATCTTCTCGAGGTGTAGTCTAGCCACCTCCTCATCGAGTGCCTTCGGTAATAAGTATAACTTATTCTCATACTCATCCTTGTTCTCCCACAGATCAATCTGAGCCAGTGTCTGATTCGCAAAACTGTTAGACATTACAAATGATGGATGACCAGTAGCACAGCCCAAGTTAATCAAGCGCCCCTCGGCAAGTAAATAAATACTGTTACCCTCAGAAAAAGTATACTTATCAACTTGGGGCTTAATGTTCGTATGTGTCACACCAGAAACCTGAGTAAGCTGTTCACCTTGAATCTCATTATCAAAGTGTCCTATGTTACAAACTATCGCCTGATCCTTCATCTGCTTCATATGCTCTAAGGTGATAATGTCCTTATTACCTGTCGTAGTTACATAGATATCAGCTGTCCCAAGCGTACTCTCCACAGTATTCACCTGATACCCTTCCATTGCAGCCTGAAGCGCACAAATCGGATCAATCTCAGTCACGGTCACAATCGCTCCCATATTCTTAAGAGCCTGAGCAGAACCTTTACCCACATCTCCATAACCACATACTACAGCATGCTTACCAGAAATCATAACATCGGTTGCACGCTTGATGCCATCCACAAGTGACTCACGACAACCATAAAGGTTATCAAACTTGGACTTAGTAACAGAATCATTAACATTGATCGCTGGGAAAAGCAACTCACCATTCTCAACCATCTGCTGAAGCCTATGAACACCTGTCGTCGTCTCCTCAGAGACTCCTTTACACTCAGCTACCACTCCACCCCAGAAACCTGGACGCTCCTCTAAAGTCTTCTTCAGAATATTCTTAACACAAGCCTCCTCAGTGTTAGAGGCTGGTCCATTCACCCAGTCACAACCATTCTCCAAGTCATTTCCTTTGTGAATAAGTAATGTAGCATCACCACCATCATCAACTATAAGCTGAGGCCCCTTATTACCTGGGAAAGTGAGCGCATTCAACGTACACTCCCAGTATTCCTCCAATGTCTCACCCTTCCATGCAAACACAGGAACCCCACTTGCTGCAATAGCTGCTGCTGCATGGTCCTGAGTCGAAAATATATTACATGAACACCAGCGAACATCCGCACCCAGATCCACCAGGGTCTCAATGAGAACAGCTGTCTGAATCGTCATATGAAGTGAACCCATAATACGCACACCAGCCAAAGGCTTAGCTGCAGCATGCTTCTGGCGAATAGCCATCAGTCCTGGCATCTCGTGCTCAGCAACTTCTATTTCCTTTCTCCCCCAATCAGCGAGAGTTATATCCGCGATCTTATAATCGTCTGTCTTTGGTTTTTCTAATGTAGTCGGCATAATAATTGTATTGTTTGTGTTAGTTCTTGCGATTAGCCCAATAAGCCCTTCAGCTCATCAACCTTGTTTGTTTTTTCCCATGTAAGTGCAGAAAGATTATCCTCACGGCCAAAATGACCATAATTCGTAGTATGATTATAAATAGGTCGTAGCAGATCCAACTGTGTAATAATATCCGCTGGCTTGAATGAAAATACATCCTGAATAGCTTTCTCTATCGCCTCTTCATCCACCTGATTCGTCCCAAAAGTATCCACACTCACACTAACTGGATGTGGATGTCCTATCGCATAAGCCACCTGTAGCTCAGCCTTAGAAGCCAAGCCTGAAGCAACTATGTTCTTAGCTACCCACCTACACATATAAGCAGCTGAGCGATCCACCTTAGACGGATCTTTACCAGAAAATGCACCACCTCCGTGACGCCCCATCCCACCATAAGTGTCTACGATAATCTTCCTGCCAGTAAGACCAGCATCTCCCTCAGGACCACCAATCACAAACTGACCAGTAGGATTAATCAACAACTCAGTCTCCTTCGTAATCAATGCAGCCGGTATCACACGCCTAATCAAATCCTTCTCTAATATCTCTCTAATCTCCGGAGTCGAAATACTATCCTCATGCATCGTAGAAACGACTACTGCTGTAACATGAGTGGGCTTGCCATCCACATACTGCATCGAAACCTGAGTCTTCGAATCAGGCCTCAACCATGTATGTTGTCCAGATTTACGTAAAAGCGTCAGCTCCTTACCCAACTTATGTGACCATGAAATCGGTGCTGGCATAAGCTCTTTAGTCTCATCACAAGCATAACCAAACATGATCCCCTGATCACCAGCTCCCTGCTCCTCACTATCCTTATGATCCGCACCCTCAGCATCCACACCTTGTGCAATATCGGGAGACTGCTGACCTATTAAATTCATGAAAAAGAAACTATCCGCATTAAACTTACACGCTTTATCAGTATAACCTATCTCACGTATCGCCTTCTCAACTACTGAGCGACTATCAAAATCTGCATGCGTCGTAATCTCACCAGCTAGCCCCACCACATTATCTTTCACAAATGTCTCACACGCCACACGGCTGTTCACATCTTGAGCAAGACACGCATCTAGGATGGCATCAGAAATAGTATCACATACTTTATCAGGGTGTCCCTCAGTCACAGACTCTGAGGAAAATATAAATGGTCTAGGCATAATGTTTAATTCAGCTTGCTGTTATCAACAAATCTTGATACGTTGATATAACCCAATTTACCATGCCGTCAATTATTAATTCACTAAAAGTCATCTCAGACCCAACAAGACTTCGCATTCTGAACCTCCTTCATGAACAAGAACTCAGCGTCGCCGACTTGCAGGAAATACTAAACATGGGCCAGAGCCGTATGTCCACACAGTTATCACAGCTCAAAAACGAAGACCTCACTACTGACCGGCGTGTCGGTAAAAACAATCTCTACACAGCAACCATCCCAGAATGCCTCACTTCCATAATCGCAGAAGCCGTCCACGAAATGCCTGAAACCATCCAAGATCAAGCCGCCCTCCAACACCTCCTCAACAAAAGACAAAACAAATCAAAAGCATACTTTGACGAACTAGCTGGAAAATTCGGCAAACACTACGTCCCAGGCAGATCATGGAAAGCACTCGCTGAAGCACTTCTTAAAATCCTCAACTACGAAATAGTCGCTGACCTAGGAGCCGGAGAAGGAACCCTATCACAACTTCTCGCTCAGAAAGCAAAAAAAGTCATCGCCATTGATAGCTCAGAAAAAATGGTAGAATTTGGTACCCAACTCGCCAAAAACCATGACCTACCTAACCTAGAATACAGACTAGGTGACATCTCATCACCACCCATCGATGATCAAGCTGTAGACCTCACCATCTTTAGCCAAGCTCTCCACCACGCTGATCGCCCACGTAAAGCACTGCGCGAAGCATTCCGTATCTTAAAGCCAGGCGGAGTAATAGTCATACTAGATCTCCTTCAGCATAACTTCGAACAAGCTAAAGAACTATATTACGATGTCCATCTCGGCTTCTCAGAAGTAGAACTATACTCCATGATGGACGATGCTGGATTTAAAGCCATCGACGTAGTAATAGCCGATAAAGAACCAGAAACCCCTCACTTCCAAACCCTCCTCGGTGTTGCCAGAAAAAGCTAACTCCCAACAACACCATTAAACTTACTTAATACTCTTCAGATACTCCATCATCGCATCAAACTGCTTCTTAGCATCATTGTTAAACGCAGGCAGCGGTGACTTATTATCTATCGTATACCTTGGCATCTTAGTAGTCGGAGTGATCCTCTGAGGATTCTCCATCCAGCGGTGATAATAACCAGTCCGCAAACGACGAGCCACCTGATCAAAATTAATACCCTCAACCTCAAAAGCAGCCGTTGCCTTATCTTTTCCATTCGCATGACATATAGTGCAAGCAAAGCCACCATCAGCCCCCAGCAGCTTCAACCCCTTTTTCGCCAAATCAACATCCAGCTTCTTAGACGCCGGCAACATAGGAGTCATCCCATGCTGCGCAGCCAAACCCTCACTCAATAAAACAGCCCTAGACCTAAACGCAGGCATCCGCATCGCCAACCAAGGTCGCGGACGTCGGTCTAATGTCCCGTCAAGCATCTGTCTAACATAATCTGTATGCAGCATCTCACCCACATGCGTTAGTGACGGCCGTGACTGATCCACCTTATGATGCTCATCCACAGGCACACCCTTAGCCAAATGACCACTCTGCGAATGAAGCGATTCCAATAATGAAGGCAAATCATCACGCTGGTGACAAGCCACACAGTTCAAAGCCTTAACCTGACGCTGCGCAAAATCATGACTAGAAACACTCCTAAAAGTACTAACAGCACCATTCTCGTAATGCTTCCTATATCCCTCTAACAAAACCCTATCTTTAGCCGAAAGATTAAGCACCGGTGACTTAGCAACAGCTTTATGAGTAGTCGATACACAACCATGTTCAGACCAAGGCTTACTAAAAATCTCCTCAAAGCTCATCAACTTAGCATTCTCATCAGGCAAACCACTGTGACAAGAAGAACACTGATGCCTTGCTACCAACTTAGCTCCTCTCACCGCATCACCAGCAGGTAACTTCATCGCCTTAGGTGCTTTCCCCTCAGATTCAGCTCGCAAAAACGCCGCTATCTGCCCAGCCTCATCACCACTCAAACCAAAATCTGGCATCTTAATAGAAGCATGATGTTTATCCGGCTGAACCAAAAACGCAGCTAAAGATACCTGGCTATACTTCTCTGAGATACGGTTCAGCGCAACACGCCCAGACTCAGCATCATACCCCTTGTCAGGTAAGCTATGACATGCCACACATCCTAACTTATGGAAATGCGCTCCGCCTAATTTAACATCGGCAGCACCTACATTCAACGCCTTCCCCCTCTTAGCCTCTACCTTTAATGACGCAAGATAAGCAGCCATATCAGCAGCATCCTTCTTCCCCTCTTTAGTAGAACCATCCACCACAGCCGGCATCGTAGTCCCAGGCTTCACAGTATGAGGAGAAACCAACCACTGAGCCAACCACTTCTCACTAACACGTGAACCTATACCCACCATATCAGGACCCTTGTCCCCTAACTCAGGAAAATGCAACGCCTCCTCAGACTTATGACAACTCACACAGTTCTGCTTCGCCATAACATCTCTCCCATGTCGCAATGCCATAAACTTTTTAAGCTCCTCAGTAGACTCATGCTTGAAATATGAAGACCCCACACTCTGTCTAGAAAACTCAGACCCCTTCCACATCAACCTAACATTCCCAGAACCATCATTCCCTCCCCTATAAACCATCTTAAATCGATGCTTCCCAGGGTTCAACCTCAATGGACTAGAAACCTTAGCCCCCAGCTTGCCCTTCTCCTCTAATATAACCTCCCCATTAATACTAAGCTTAACCTCACCCTCACCATGAAAAGAAAACTCAAACGTATCCCTGTCCTCCAAATCTAAAAAACCTGACCAAGTCGAAATATACGCCTCATTACCTTTCAGCATATCACTAACAGCATCCTTACTAGATGTATACTCAGCTGCCAAACGCGCCACTCGCTGATCTATCTTATCTCCAACCTCTATCGTCTGACGTAATCCAGGAACAAGATTCTTAGGCACCGTTGCCCCCTCATCACTTGATCGTAATGTTATCCCATCTTCATGCGCACCAAGCTTATGGACAGTATGATAAATATCACCCGCAGCCTTACTACCATCAGCAAATTTCAATTTATAAGAAAGGCTCATCTGGTCAGCAGGCTTAATGCTCGGTATCTCCAAAAACACCGTCTTACCATCCTCCAGCAAAGTACTCTTCACCACCTCCACCTTATCACGCTTCCTATACTTCTGACTCTCCTGCTTAGTTGCCTGCTCCTCAGCCTTTAAATCAGGATTATCAATAGAAAAATCTCCAGAGCCATACATCGATGAACGTATATATTTCCATCTCTCTAACTTAAAACTAAATTTATCATTCACTGTCTCAGCATCTAGCCCCTTCTCAAAACGAATAAAAATACCCTTCTTAGTCACCTCCAAACGATCTGGAATCGTAACTTCACCACCTGTATATCGCACCCTATGGAATGCCTGCTCAGTCGCCGCATTCGTCTGCCAACCACGGAAACCAAGAGTATACAAAGATCCATCACTCTGGAAACGAGCCCTCATTGCAGATGAATTAAGTCTCACAGGAACTCGCACCACTCCACCCTGCATCACACCATCTACTTCCTGACGTAAAACCCTGTAAATAGAACTCTTACCATAAGAAAGATGTAGCAACTCCCCAGACTTTAGTCCCCAGTCCACACCATCAGGAACCCACGCCTGACCACCACCAGAATTATCCACACTCATCGGAAAATAACACAACGGTAAATGCATCTCCTGCCCCTTAAGAGCATGCGCTGCAGGCTCTACGCCCAAGAACTTATCCTTCTCAGTAAAATAGTTTAACTTACACCGCGGCTGCCAGCTACCCTCATTTTCACCAGTAGTCATCTCACCATTAGGCCCTATCCCTAAACCACCAGGAGCACGTAAACCAGTCGCCATCACCTCCATCTTCTTACCATCCTTTGATATCTTCATCATCGTACCATTATGAGGCAGTATCCTATCAAAACCTCTTCCACCACCCCGCACAGGAGCACCCTTCACAATATAAAAATCTCCATTCTTGTCCGTCTGTAATCCAAACGTAAATTCATGAAAATTACTCGTCACATAAACGTCATTATTAAAACACTCATACCAATCCGCCTCACCATCACCATCCAAATCATGCAACCGCGTTATCTGGTCTCGCCCATTCACATAAACCACATCATTCACTATCTTTAACCCCAGTGGCTCATAAAGACCTGTCGCAAATCTACGCCACCTCACATCACCCCACTTACCCTTCAGCCCCTTCACCACCCACACATCACCGTTCCACATACTCAGTGCCGCAGAATCTCCATCAGAAAATAAATCCAAGCCTCCTGGCTTTATCTTAGAAAACCATGGATTAACAACAGGTAAACCAATCGTATCAACTGCCCAAGCACCCTTATCATCACCCAAGCTAGCCTGAGCCAAAACCTCATCAGGATACAAAGCCTTACCACCACCCTTCGTCAATGAAACCAACTCACGCGGAACAGGAACCGTAGAATCTAACACCTTCTTAACATGATCAGCACTACCCTGCACACCACTACTATAAGCTAAACTCAACATAGTAGAATCTCCCTTAGCCGGAATAGTCAAAGTCAAAGCCCCTCCATCAGATTTACCAAACTTCAAACCATCACCCTTAACATAAACATAATGATCTTCTACAAATGATAACGGCTTAAGAGCCGGAGCCTTTGAACTATATACATCTACCTCAGAAAACAACGTATGTGATCCCCCTCCACTCTTCCCTGAACTACAAACAAAAAGCAACTTATGAAACTTACCTAAAGTCTTCCCCTCAGGGGCAACAACAGCAACTCCATGCTTGCCTCCAGGACCCATCCCACTCGTATCAAACCTAGTAATCAGCTTCCATCCCCTCCACGCTAACTTCCGCCCCTTATAAGCAGCATCTGCTGTATCCTTAACCGCACCATAAATCTCAACCTTCTGCGGAGCTCTCTCCCCAACATGACTAGAATAAACATGAATACGGCTCACATCCTGAAGTTCACCCAAATTCAACTCCAATCGCCCAAGTCCCTCTTTCCCTTCAAAAAAGAAACTACGATCAATATCTTTGCCATGTCCCGCACCCAGCCCATCATTAAGTCGCACCGCCACACCCTCCTCATCTCCACCCTTCTTATGCGTCTGTAAAAACCCCGGGATCACCCTGAAAAAAGTCTTATCATTCTTACTCCTATCCACCGTATCATCAGCAGATGGCCCTCCCATAGAAAGCTCACTCCAGTCACCATCTGTCTTATCCACAACTACACTCACCTTACCTGGCAAAGCCTCTGGAACCACCTTACCATCATCACGCGAAGAACTAGAGATCTTAGCAAACGTTCCAGATTCATCAATCTCCACCTTAGCCCCCGCACCATCAGCTACCAGTAAAATTCTATCACTTTTTGACGCAGCCAAATCCATCTGCCTATGAACCACCGGTAAACCACTCACCACATCACCATAAGGCATCTCTAACACCCTAGAACCATGCACAGAATAATCTAAAATCGTCCTCCCACCATATCGGAAAAAACCACGAAACCTCCCATGATCAGCATCCAAGTTACCATAACCCTTAATCCGCCTCTTATCTGCAAAAGAACCACTCTTATCCGCCCACCCAGACTGAAGTGAAGTCTGCATAATCCTCCCACTATCATTCGCCAACCGGTTAATACCACCATGAGCACCAGTCCACGGAGTTCCAGAAAAATAAATACCACCACGATGCGCCGAACTCATCCTCAACGTCTCAGTATCAAACAAACCCAACATCGACTCACTAGCAGAAAGCTCTAACAATAAACCTTTAAGAGCTCCCACCCTCCTCACCCCATCATAATGATCCTCAAAAACATTTGCCCACACAGGACCTATATCCATTTTCTCATACCACTTAGCATTCGGATTCTTCGCCGCATGATACTTGGCCCAGTCAGCTCGGCTCACACCTAACTTCTCTAACACCTCATCCAGCGTCTGCTTCACATCCCACTCCCTCACAGTCACCTTCCTAAAACTAACCCTAGAAGTCGGATCGTGGTTCTGTAAACCTATATGACCCTCCTTATCACCCCTACCTCGCTGAGTCGTAAACACATTCACCAGCTCACCATTAATCACTATTATGATTTTATCCTCCCAAGTCGTAATCTGATAGCTATTCCACTCACCAGCCTTCTTCAGACTATTATGACTAGGCGCCTGAATGTTATAAATAGACCCCGTGTCCTTCTTACCAGCCTTATCTCCACTCAACTGACACTCATAACCCTTCCTTACAGCCACCCATGGATCATTCCCAGGATCAGGGAAACGAACAAAAATACCAGAATTCCACTTAGGATTAGGAAGCTTAAACTCTACATCAAACGTCGCATTCCCATATGACTTACCTGCATACCACATCATACCCATCCCACCCTCACTCGTTGCTATATCATTCTCAACAGAAAACTTCCCCGGCCCAGACTGCTTCCACTGCTTATGATCCGCAGGAAATAACTCAACAACCTCAGACCCAAAACATGAACCGCAAAATATTGCACAGAGAAAAGCCTTAATAAATGTGTTTCTAATCATAGTATCTAGTAAAATAAATAATAAATAAATAGTAGCCCGTAACCAACAAGCTACAACCCTTAATTTGCCTCCACCCTCACCCTCAGACTCTCATACCCCAAAACACGCTTGTAGCCATCCTCATCCTCATAATTATTTACAGAATCAATATGCTCTATAAAAGACACCCGCTCACTCATAACCTTCAACACAGTCCGGATAATCAAACGAGCATGATTAGCCCCCAAACAACTATGAACCCCACTACCAAAACCAATATGCGGATTCGGCTTACGGTCTATCCTCAGCTCCTCAGGAGAATCAAACACACTCGAATCAAAATTCGCAGACGCCCAACATAATCCCACCCTCTCATCAGCCTCCAACTCCTCACCATGAACATCCGTCTTCATAGGACACGTCCTGCCAATATGTGTCAAAGGAGACAGAAAACGAACAAACTCCTCAGTCGCCGCATTGATCAACTTCGGCTCATCCCGTAACCTCACTAACAACTCAGGATCATTCGCCAAATGACCAATAATAGCCGAAACAGAATGTATTATCGTATCTCGCCCACCAGCAAAAACCAAATTAGAAAAACCCAGCATCTCATCACGTGTCAACCCACGCCCATCATACTCAGCACCCACCAAAACAGAGAAAAAATCATCACCAGGATCAGCCTCAGCCCTATCTATCTGTGAATGCAGATACTCCTCCAGCTCCTCTCCCCTTGACTTCCCATCATCAGTATTCCTGAAAACATGAATCCCCCAACTAATAAACAACTCAGCCTCAGACTCAGGAATACCTAATAAATAAGTCAACGCCCTAGACTGCAACGGCAAAGAAAAATCACGCACAATCTCAGCAGATTCCAACCCAGCTACAACATCAAACAACTCACCGACAAGCCCCTCAACACGCGCCACAAACTCCGGCTGACGCGGCCGATTAAAAACCGGCTCCACTATCCTCCTATAAGCCTTATGCACAGGCGGATCAGTCTCTATAGGTAGCTGCCTCACACTACGATCACCCTCCTCAGAAGGAATCGGCACCCGAAACGGTGTATCAGAACTAAAAGTCGTAAAATCCTTAGCTGCTCGTCTCACATCCTTATAGCCCAGTATCATCGGAATACGCTCCTCACCATAACGAACTGGTAACACACCCCTCTCCTCTCGGGCCTCTCTAAACGGATCAAATGGACATGATGACATAGCGTAAATCAGTTAAATAGTTATAAATTAAAAATTAAAATAGCCTAAGAACCAGGAACCTCCATCACCAAACCATCAACCTCATCAGATACCTCTATCTGACAACACAACCTACTCCTATCACAAACCGAATCCTCAAACTCCAATAAATCCATCTCATCCTCACTAGCCTTACCCAGCTTCTCAAGCCACTCAGGCGCCAAATGAACATGACAGCTAGCACAAGCCCCCACACCACCACAATTACCATCTATCCCCTCCACATCATGCTCAAGAGCCGTCTCCATAACAGTCCCCACAGAACCATCCACCACTACCTCTCGCCCACCAGATTCAATAAAAGTAATTTTAGCCATAATATTGCGCACTCAGAGATAATCCAATAACCCACCCAGATCAACCCAAATCAACACACCACCATCACTACCCACCCTCAACCAAAACCCCATCACTATACAAAAACTCCTTATCCAAGCGTCCTTCATCATCCCATACAGTTATTACCCCATCTAACTTACCCTCTTTATAACGCGCATCCACCCACTTCACACCATTCGAATACCAAGCCACCGCAGAACCATGCTGCAAACCACCCTTAAAATACCTCACATGCAGCTTATTCCCATTCTCACCCCACTCAACATCCCTTCCATGCCTTGTTCCATCCTTATAAAAAACCAGCCCCCTAAGTCTCCCTCCCTCATACCAGCTCTCATGCTTACCAATAGCCAATCCATCTTCATACTCTCCCCTATACTTCCTAGGCCCAGCCTCATGCCAAATAACACTAACACCATGTAACTTATCATCGCGAAAATAATGAACTGCTGACTTCCTACCACTGACAAACCAAGTTTTCTCTAAACCATGCTTCATCCCATCTTTCCAATGCCTCACCAAGATCTTACCACCCTCCTCACCCCACTGAGTCTCCACTCCATGTTTCTTACCATCTTTATAAAAACCTTCTACCCACTTCACACCTCCATTCCAGCCCACATAGGAACCATGCTCATCACCCGCTTTAAAATTCACCTCTAGAAGCCTCTGGCCACTCTTATCCCAAGTCACAAACAACCCGTCCTTCTTACCCTGAACAAAGCTCCTATCATACTTCTTCTTGCCATTTTCATGCCAGCTAGAATCTAATCCATCCTTCTTCCCATTCTTATAACTTGTCACCCTCCACCTCTTGCCATCAGGATACCATAATGTATACACCCCATCCTTCAAACCCCCAATATAAACACACTCTGATAGCCTCGCCCCATCCCCATAATCCTCCTTCACCACACCAGAAAAAGCTGTAACCTCAGCACCCACATAAGCTACCCCCTCTCTATAAACCAGATCACTCACATCCACACGCCTTGCCTTACCATCATCCCCATCAGCAAAACCGTAACCAAATATTAATAAAAACAACATCATCATCATACCAATTTTCATCACTCAAATGATAAACCAGCTCAAAAAAATATCCAAGACCAAACCATCAAAAACAATCACACTGATCCTGTAAAAAAAAATCTCAAACCCAAGTCCCTCAGCCAACTAGAAATAAAAATAAAAAAATAAATCCACACTTGCCTCCTACTCCCCACCCCAATATGGTGAAGAAAATAAAAAATCTGCTATCATGCTAGTTACCAGATTATGACGTTTCATGGTGTCAAGCAAAGTGAGCAAATAAAGGTAATGATAGAATCGAAATGACAGCCCTCATCAAAAAAACATTTTGCCAAAAAATACGCAATTATCTTAAGCCGCAGATCAAATTCAGATAAATTCTATAATGCTATCCATGTAAACATTAAATATGTGGATATAACCGACAAAGTAGCCACCATCATCAGGCAAGCACTATCCCAGAGCTCCTCTAATATCCCAGTTAAACAACAGCAAAAAGAAGCTCCTTGATCAATAAACTGAACAAAATCAACAGCCTACAACCGCAATTAAGCATCAAAAAATGCGAGGATACTACCAAAACGAAGAAGACTCACCAGAAGAAGACAGCACCACGACATTAGAAAACCAATTGCTACATTTCCATACTTCTGACCAGCATGAAAGAGCCATATCCACAGGCACCGAACTACTCGCCATAGATCCCCTTAACGGATGGGTTCACGCTATAATGGGCCAAGCATACACCAGCCTGGAACAATACAATCATGCGGAAAAACATTTCAAAGCAGCCATAGCTCAAGACCCCGATGACGCAGATAATTTCACTCAAATTTCCTTCATGGAGTTACAACGTGGAAGAGCAGGAAAGGCAGATGACTATATCAGAAAGTCTATCAGCATGGACCCCACCAGCGCCTATACTTGGTACATCTTTGGCATACTTTGTATTCATTATGAAGACTTCAATCAGGCTCAATTCTGTGTAGCCAAAATCAGAGAACTCGACCCCAGTAGCAATAACGCAGAGCAACTGGACGTCATGTCTAAAACAAACATTGAAGGAAAAAACCAATACTCTACAACAGAAAAAATCTCTGAAAACGAGAAACTCCTAGGAACCGACCCCGAAAATGACTTCGCTCATTATCAACTAGCCAATATTTATCTCCACGAAATCAAAGACTTTGATAAAGCCGAGTTCCACTTCAGAAAAGCTCTAGAAATTGATCCCATAGACAAGGATTACCAAAAAGGCTTAATCAAATCATGGAGAAAAAGAGACTGGATCCTCAAAACACTATGGATCCCCTATTTACCGATCCAATGGGCACTAGACATCTGCGGCTGGGCTAATAAGAAAATATGGCCATATGTATTCATGATATTTATTATGAAATACATTCTCATTGCTGCCATCGTAGTAGCACTCATATTCTATTCTATATTCTGGCCAGTAGCTAAACTCTATGAATACATGACACTCGCAGAAATCCATCGTAAAATGGGCGTCTTAAAAATTTACAGTGGAACCATGGAGCAAATACACAAATGGAAGTTAAGTAAAAGAATGTTCACCATGGCCGGCATCGCATTATTCTACTGGGGCTGCATCGCACTTCTAACACCATTAATCATAGATCATGAAGCTGCTAAAATGTCGATCACAGCTATCATCTTCGGTATATTCACCATCATTGTATCGCTCTCGTGGATATGGCTAATAATAAACGCCATAAAAAAATCTAAGCGGTCATCTAAAAATAAATCATTAAAAGCATAACAAAAAAACATGAACAACACCCAAACTATCAAAATGCTGCAAGACGCACTCCTAGCTCAACCAGAAAACCATAATCTTAGAGCCCATATCATCCAATTAATGATAGATGACAATGACCTCACTGGCATAGAACAACTAACAAACAATCAGATAGACCTTATGAATCTTGGCAACCAATCACTCAGCACAAAACCTGAAATATCAATCAAACTAGCTGAGACTGAACTACTGCAGAACAAAGCAAATGCCCAAGCCTACATGTTAATAGCAAAAGCCCACAAACTACTTCATAACAATGAACAAGCTCTCAAATTCTATAAAATAGCCGCAGTCATTGACGAAAGCCTTGAAAACGTCGAATTCGAAAAACTAGCAGAACACACAACTCCCACTAATCCACACTCAGAACAGACTTCAGACCTATCCAAAGAACCCACTACACAACCAGAAACAGCAAAGCCCAGCATGCTATCCCATCATGGCGAATCCATTCCAGAACACGAACAAATCATCGATGATGAATTCATTGAAACAGACCCAGCCCTAGACGCACTTCTCGACCAAAAACTCATCGACTTCAGTGATGTAGGTGGAATGGAGGAACTTAAAGAAAGAATCCGGATGAGTATTATATACCCATTTAAAAACAAAGAACTCTTTAAAAAATTCAAAAAGAAAATAGGCGGAGGAATACTAATGTATGGCCCCCCAGGATGCGGAAAAACACTCATAGCCAAAGCCACAGCAGGTGAATGTGGAGCGCACTTCATGAATATCTCAATACATGACATCCTCTCAAAATGGATCGGAGAATCAGAGCAACGCGTCCACCAGTTATTTGAAACAGCAAGACGTAAATCACCAACAATCATATTCATAGATGAAATTGACGCCATGTGTATCAAACGATCAGACGCAGGGCACACAGCATCACTAGTAAATTCCTTCCTCACAGAAATAGACGGAGCCACATCTAACAATGAAGACGTTCTCGTCATAGGTGCAACTAACACACCATGGAGAATAGACAGCGCCTTCAGAAGACCAGGCAGGTTTGATCACGTACTATTCGTCCCCCCACCAGATCCTAGCGCGCGAGAATCTATATTCAACATTGCTCTTCAAGATATACCAAAAGAAAACATCGATGTCAGA
This sequence comes from uncultured Verrucomicrobiales bacterium, assembly GCA_937934595.1. GTDB lineage: Bacteria > Verrucomicrobiota > Verrucomicrobiia > Verrucomicrobiales > Akkermansiaceae > Rubritalea. The sequence goes on from CALGZA010000032.1 coordinate 32,422, forward strand.
AAACTCGCTAAACTCAGTGACCGCTTCTCAGGCGCCGATATCGCAGCCACCATTGCCGCAGCCAGTGAAGAAGCCATCCAAGAAATAATGAAAACCGGTAAAGAAATAAAAATCTCCGAAAAAACTCTCCTCAAAGCAGTCAAAAAACACAGACCCACCACACTAGAATGGCTTGAACAAGCAGCAAACTACGCCAGCTACGCTAACCAATCAGGGCTCTATGATGACCTCGCATCATTTATAAAAAACTCTTAGCTCAAATAAATCACAAGCCAAACCAACATAAAAAACCATTTTTATGATTAATATGCTTAACCTATCAACCCCAATGCCTTATTGTAAATAAGATAGAATAGACTCCATCACTCAAATTACCATAAAAACACCTGCATTGAAAAAATCCAAAATACTACCCAGAGCAAACTCACTCAACATGCTCACCACAAAAATCATCCTATATAAGCTATCTCTTCTACTTCTAGGATGCTCAGCAAGCCATCATCACAAGCAAACAGATGCTCAGGTATACCAAATACTTAAAAAAGCTGAAAAACACGTATTCGGAAAATCAAATGACTTCACGATAAACACCAAATATTCTGGAAAAAAGCTTCTCAAAGTCAACGCACCAGAAGTCCTCAACGAAAGTCAAAATACTAAAACTCTGAACCTGTCCCTTGACCAAGCACTCAGCTATGCCACCAAGAACAGCAGAGAATACCAGACCCAGAAAGAACGCCTATACCTAGCTGCACTATCACTAACAAGCACACAAAATAACTTCAGACCAAATATTTCTAGCAGGGCAAATACGCAGGCAACTAACCAAGCAGATGGTGACATCAGATCTACAGCTAACTTGAACCAAAGTCTAAATCAAAACCTTACCAATGGAGCTAACTACAGCCTAGCAATCGCAAATGACCTGCTCAGATACTTCACTGGTGACCCAAGAAGGTCGGCAGGCTCAGTCATCTCACTAAACATTCTCCAGCCTCTAATTAAAGGACTCGGCAGTAAAATCGCAGCAGAAAACTTAACCCAGTCGAGCCGTAATGTTATCTATGCCATCAGAGACTACCACCACTACCAAAACACATTTTCTAAGGATATAGTCATCCAATACCTCAGACTCATGCAGCAAAAAGAATCAGTGAGTAACCAATATAAAAACTACATATCAAGAAAAGAAAATACCGAATACCTAAGAGCAAGATCAGTAGATCGCGCAAGCCCACAAGAAGTAAGCGATTCAGAACAAGGTGAGCTACAAGCCAAAAACACCTGGATCAACACAAAATCAGCCTACCAATCAGCACTAGATGATTTCAAAATCACCCTCGGAGCTCCAACTAACACCTCGCTTAACCTCTCAGACAATGAACTAGACAAACTTGTTAACATAGGCCTCCAGCCCATCAAACTCAATGAAAAACAAGCATTCAACCTAGCCCTCAAAAACAGACTCCCCCTCTTCAATGCCATAGACCGCTTTGATGACAGCAAACGGCAAGTTGCCATAGCCGCTGAACAACTAAAGACACAACTTAACTTCCTCGCATCTGCCTCTATCCCATCAACCGGAAATAACATCGGAAGATTCAATTTCAACAACCTATCAACCCAAGTCGGTCTAGAACTAAATCTACCCATCAACCGCATCAACGAGCGCAATGACTACCGCCGCTCACTCATCAATTTCCAATCTAACATACGCTCATTAAGTCGCACCTTCGATAGCCTGAACAACCTCATGAAAAGACGTATCCGTGAAATCAATCAGTTCAAACAAAACTACCAAATCCAACGCAACGCAGTCAAATTAGCAGAACGTCGCGTAGAAGGAAATCGCCTCAGATTCCAAGCAGGCACCGTAATATTCAGAAGACTAAGTGAGTCTCAAGACGCACTCATATCAGCACAAAACGCAGTCACAAACGCACTCATAGACTACCAAAATGCAAGGCTTCAGCTATACGCCGACATAGGCAATTTAAATCCTAATTCCACCAACTACTGGCTAAAAAATAACCCCTCGCGCTAAAAAATTCAAAATGAAATCATCTCAAAAGATAATCTGGCTCCTCATCATCCTCATAGCAGGCAGCTTCATAGCCTACGGAATTTTTAACAAATTTGTATCTGATCCTCAAAAAAAATACGTATACTACACAGTCAAAAAAAACGACCTCCACATCTCCATCAAAGAAAAAGGCACACTCAAAGCCATAAACCAGCACAGCATAAAGAACAAACTCAGCGGAAAATCCGTTATCCTATCCATCATACCTGAAGGATCATCAGTAAAAAAAGGTCAGCTCCTAGTCGAGCTAGACCCAGCTGAAACAATGAAACAACTAGCGCAAATACAAATAGAAGTAGAAACCAGTAAATCATCATACATCACTGCTAAAAATGACCTATCCATAGAAGAAAGCACAGTAGCTAGCGAGCAAAGAACATCTCTCCAAGAAACGAAATTCGCAGAAATGGACCTCAAAAAATTCATCGAACTCGATAAAAACCAACAAATCAGAGAAGCAGAATCTAAAATAACCACTGAAGAAGAAAGCCTCAGACTAGCTCAAGAAAAATTCAGATGGAGCGAAAAACTAACAAAAAAAGGATTCGAAACAAAAAGTCAACTAGACAGAGACAGACTAGAACTCATCAATAGCAAAAAAAAATTAGACTCAGCTAAAAGTAAACTAATCATGCTCAAGAAATTCGATCTCCCAAAAAAAGAAGAAAAACTAAAATCCGCAGTCGCAGAAGCAAATAAGAAAAACAATCGCCTAACCAAACAAGGCGAAAGTAAAATCAGAAGAGCCAAAGGCCAGCGAGACGCTGCCAAAAGAAAGCTAGACTTCAATACAGCCCAGCTCATCAAGATCAAAGCCCAGCTCAAACACACAAAACTATACGCCCCAGTTGACGGAATCGCTCTATACCCCACTCAAAAATACAACAATACCCCGCCCCTAAGCATAGGATCCCCAGTCACTAACAACAAAGAAATCATCTACATTCCTGGACTCAACAAGATGAAGGTAGAAATCAAAGTCCCTGAACTACACATCAGTAAAATAAAAACAAATCAAGAAGCGCTCATCACTCTAGACTCAATCTCTAATAAACAATACAAAGCCACTGTCTCAAAAGTCAGCCACCTACCAGACAGACATAGTTACTGGACCGCTGGCCAAAATAACTACATTACAGAAATAACCATTAACGACTCCATTAGCGGTGTCAAACCATCCATCTCAGCTACAGCAGAGATCACCATAGCCAACCTCAAAAACGTCATCTCCATTCCCATACAAGCCATCAAAAGCAAAAAAGACAAATACATCTGTTTCATCAAAAAAGGAGATAAACATATCGAAACAGAAATCTCATTAGGCTTGATGAACAACAGCCATGTAGAAGTAACATCAGGACTTAAATCAGGTGATACCGTCTTACTCAACATTCCCGTAACTAACAAATAAATATCCCCCACATGATAGAGCTAAAAAACATAACCAAAACCTTCCCACTCATAGACCAAGAGATTCATGCTCTCAAAGGAATTAACCTAACAATCACAAAAGGATCATTCGTCGCAATCATGGGACCATCCGGGTCAGGTAAATCCACACTCCTAAACATACTCGGATGCCTAGACAGACCTACCCATGGAGACTACATACTCGGAGACAGTGACGTAGCTCAAATGGATGATAATCAACTATCTGCCCAACGTGGTAAAAAACTAGGCTTCATCTTCCAGTCATACAACCTCATCGCACAGCTCAACGTCATCCAAAATATCCAATTACCCCTCATCTACCAAAATGCCTCGCTAAAAGACAACCTTCCTCGCGCCATAGAACTCGCCAAACTTGTCGGCCTCCGTGATCGCCTCAGCCATAAGCCAAACCAGCTATCAGGAGGTCAACAGCAACGCGTAGCCATCGCCAGATCACTCATAAACGACCCCCTCATCATACTCGCAGATGAACCCACAGGCAACCTAGACTCCAAAACAGAAGAGGAAATCATGCAGGTTCTCATCAAACTCAACAAAAACGGTAAAACCATCGTCATCGTTACTCACGATGAAGCAGTCGCAAAGCACACAGACAGAATCATCCACATGAAAGACGGCATCATCAACCGCGATGAAACCAGCAAAAACAAACAAAACCAAGCTGTGAAATGAAGATAAGCTCCATCACTCACACCATCAAACTAGGAATCAAAAGCCTCCTACTCAGAAAACTACGCTCAGCTCTAACCATCACAGGCATCATATTTGGCGTATGCTCAGTCATAACTATGCTCGCAGTCGGCGAAGGCGCAGCATTCGAAGCACAAGAACGTATCAAAAACCTCGGAAGCAACAACATCATCATCGAAAGCATCAAACCACAGAAAAAAACAAACACCACGCAAGAAAACATGCTCGTATACGGACTTAAACGTAAAGACGTAGAAATCCTTAAAAAAGCTATCCCAAAAATTCAAAACATCACCTCAAAACGATTATTAGATGACAAAATAAGCTCCACTATAGCATCTGAAACAGCACAAATAACCGGAACCCAAGCAGACCTCGCAAACATAGAAAACATAACCTTACACAGCGGCAGGTTTATATCAGATCTAGACTACAACCAAAACCATACCGTCTGTGTCATTAGCAAAAACCTCGCTGACAAACTCTTCGCCTACTCAGACCCCATAAATGCCAGTGTTAAAATAAAAAAAATACATTTCACCGTTATAGGCGTAACCACTGATAAAGGAAATACAGACTACAAAGATACAAACCACACTGTTCATATACCTCTTACCACTATGGTATCCCGCTATGGAGATCAAATCTTTAATCTCACAGCTGGAAGCATGAAATTAGAAAGCATTGAACTACACAAAATCATAATCCAAATGAATACCCCTGATGACGTACTCATATCAGAACCTCAAATCACGCACATACTAAACCACCACCATAACAAAAAAGACTTCAAAGTCATCGTCCCACTCCAACTCCTCAGACAAGCCAAAGAAACTCAAAAAATGTTCAGCATCGTCTTAGGATCTATCGCAGCCATTTCACTCATAGTCGGAGGAATCGGCATCATGAACATCATGCTCGCCACAGTTAGCGAACGAACCAGAGAAATAGGCATAAGAAGAGCCCTCGGAGCAAAAAAAAGAGACATCATCTCTCAATTTATGACAGAAGCCGTCCTCCTATCATTAACAGGAGGCATCATAGGCATAATCTTAGGCATAGCTATGCCACATATCATCTCTAACTTCACTTCAATAAAAGCCATCGTCTCCCCAGCCTCCGTCATATTAGCATTCATCGTCTCCGCTCTAACAGGCATCATTTTCGGTATCTACCCAGCTGCTAAATCAGCTCAGTTAGACCCCGTAGAAGCTCTAAGAAACGAGTAACCCCATAAAAACACCCATAAAATATCCGACCCATATGACCAAGACAACTCAACCCAAATAGTTAAACAAATCATACAAATAACAAAGTGCGTATTGTTACTACCATTTGAACCGTTAGAATGGATTGATAGCACAACAAGATACCAAGAGTAGCAAGGCAAGAGGAAAGCGAATAGTGGACTATGCAACTGACGAATAATACCACTCTGTAAAACTAAGGAGACAAGATACGTTTTCTATGATACAGTTTTTTCATGGGAAGAAAACGTGGTCGTATAGACTTTAAAAATGAAGCCGAGGAAGTAGCTACACGCTTTAAGAGTGA
>CALGZA010000033.1 GCA_937934595.1 uncultured Verrucomicrobiales bacterium
TCTAAAACGTTGCCGTCAGTGTCGTAGAAAACTCCACACTCGTCATGTGATCCTAAGTATGGTAAACACCCTGCTGATGTTACTTGGTTTCCTCCATACTGCATGTCATCTAACACAACCCTGTCAACTCCTCCACCTGCTCCTCCTGTAGTGTTGTAGAGGTATAGTTTGAAGTTGTAAGTTTTCCCAGCTTCTAGCTGTAGTGGTGCTAAGTCCCATCTGTAGCGAGTTGGTGCGTAGTTGAAACCTGTCGCTCTCATGCTCTCATCTTCTAAGAGTAGAGTTGAGGTGGAGGTGGCGGTATCGGTAACTTCAAGACTGAAATCATAATCAGTCCCCCTATACCTCATATTCATGATGTTGAGGATAACATCTAGCGAGCCTATTGTTATGTTCCACTCTACAAAGTCATCATTAGTCCTAGCTGTTGCGAGACTTGTCGAAAATACCCCATCCACATATCGCCAGAATCCAGGCGTGCTTGAGCTTACCCCATCACCGTCTGCTAGGTCTGTTGCTGAATCTATCGCAGCGGATGAGAATTGTCCGCCTAATGGGTCAGCTGGGTCGTTGAATGAGTAGGCAAGGAACATTCCCGCCCCTATCTCGATCTCTTCTTTGTAATATTTAAACGGCGTTCTTTTATCGCATGTTTCTTCGACAGCACAAGGTATCCCTGTGTCGAACTCAGCACCTATGTTTTGAATCACAGCGGTGTTCGGGTCTTCAGGGTCAGTTAGTGATAAGATCTTATTCTGAACCCAAATAGTGCCTGTGACATCATCGCACCTCTCGTCTTTGAGCAACTCGACATCGATTGGTTGAACATCCTCACACGATGTGCCTGAGTCGAAAGGAACTCGATCAGTTTCTATACCGTCAGTGAATGTAATTACATCGTATTGCCAAGTTCCACCACGACACTCCCAACCTGTGAGTTCAATGTCGATCTGTGGTATAGGAACATCTTCCTTTTTCAACTCAGCTATGATGCAACATAACTTGTCAGTTATCGTTTTAAGTAAAGTGATTTGGTTTTCCATTTGTCTATGTAATGTTAATGATTGCCCTGACCCTCCACAACGTGCCTCTCGACAAGCATTGCGGTTAATTGATCGTAGTTACCTTTTAAAGTGTCGTATTTAGTCGCCAATAAAGCATATTGTGTTTCAACCTTCGCTATCCTTTTGAGTAGTTCTTCTTTCTCCCCATCCTTGTCTCCGAAAAGATTAGATAGAGCAGACGAGCCAGCTCCGAGTATCACACCCAGAACAGCGATCACCATATCTTTATTTTCGTTGGGAACTGGTATGAAAGTTAAATAACAAACCATAGCAACCAATACTAACAACATAAAGGTTGACATAAAAAATTTCCTGTTTTCCGCTGATATATCTTTCATAGTTTATTTGGAGTCCTCAGTTGATTTATCAGCATCCCTGGCTAGTAATCCGATAACCGCCATTGCCACAGGAGTGACCCAGCATTTCCAATCTGTTATCAGACAACCACCGTCAATCTGTGTTACAAAAGCCAACAACGCTGCCGATATTAAACCAGCCAGAGTTGTCTTGTAATTTTTAAGTTGAGCTTTCATTATTTTGCGTAGTTTATAATTTTCGTAGCAAGTTTCTCAGTTAGAATGTCAACCTCTTCTTTATTGATTACTGGTCGTAGTGCGGAGGGTGGGACAATCAGGTAATCAACCGTTTCACTCTTGATCTTACTTTTATTAACTTTTACATCAACTAGAGAATTATTACAAGATGTCATTACGATTAAAACGTAAAAAGCGAAGAATGCGGGTAGTAGTAGTCGTTTGGTTATCATTTTGATGGAGCTATAGTTGTGTAGGGTTTGAATAGTTCGTCTATGCGAGTTTGGTCAGTAAGCTCTAAGTATGGGTTAGTCACAACCCCTCCTGTGTTCATTATGGCTTCCTGATCGCTTCTGTGCTGCAAAGCTAGTATAGCGTGTCCTAGCTCGTGAAATACTAACCAACGTAAAAACTTTGTGTCCATTGTCAGCGTGTCTGGTCTAAATGCCACTTCGATGTTTCTAGGCTTGTCAGAGTTGTGTATTAAAGCCTCAGCGTAGTAATTAGGGTTGCTTGTGTCTCCCACTCGCATCCTTAGTCCTGTGAGGTCTATTGGGACATTCCTGTCCCCAGCTTCTTTTATAAATTCGTTTAGATACGGTAGCAACCTAGAATCTACATATGAGTAGTTTAGGTTTTGTATATCGCTTTTGTTGTAGAGATACTTGGATACATCATACTTATACGATGTCCCCAAGTTACAAGATGGTAAGAGCAGAATCAGTAATAATAGTATTTTCATAATGTCGCCCTTTCTTTTACTCTTTTAATTACCGCATCTCTCCATGTCCTAGCACAGTCAATTTTTCTGTTGGGTGCTATCAGTTGGTGAGTTAATACGATGTCTTCTACGTTTCTATCAGTCCAACCATTCTTCTTGATCAAGTAAGCAATAAGTTCTGCCATACTGTCGATCTCTTCAAAGGTTGGTTTTCTTTTGTTTGTGTCGCCAGTCCATGTCAGACCGAACGAGTAAGTGTTCATCCCTCGCTTCTTCTTCCAAGCTGATTTTCCTGCATGCCATGCTTTCTGTGAGTCCCATACGTATTGCACCCTGTCTCCGTTGGTGTTCACAGCGTAGTGGTAAGATACTTTAGATGCTTTGTTCCTAAGCCAGTGCCAGAGACTCATCCAACCACCGTATGAATGGTGGAGGACGATGTATTCTGGAAGAAAGCCCGATGACTTGTGGGGTGAGCCACCGAACTTCTCTTTGTATTTCCTAAGCTTAGAAACTAGCTTCTTTGAGTATGCTGACTTTGTAGGCTTCAAGCTTTCAACAAACGCCAAGGTTTTCCCCTCATCTCCTTTGATGATGAACCACCTTAACGTCTGCCATTGCTTGAGTGTCATTATTTTTTAACTGCCTGTGCTT
>CALGZA010000034.1 GCA_937934595.1 uncultured Verrucomicrobiales bacterium
AAGTCGTCCAGGTTGGCAAACCAGACCTTTAAATCATTGTGTTTAAATGGTGGCGGACGGTTGACAGAACCTTATTTGATGAAGAATGTTCCTTATGATTATTTTGTTTATTTGAATACATTAGAGAGACCGACAGAAGCACTGGCTTCACTAGGGATAGTAGATGAAAAGTCTCTGGATCAATTTATTAGTGAGAATACAGGATTGGCTTTAGAGGAGATTGAGCTACAAGATGATCCATTTCCTGAACTTAGAGAGGATAGAGCAATGTCATATTCACTTCGACTTGTGTATGTTGCTTATTTTTATTGGGATAGGGGATTACCCGAGAAGGCTAAGAAGGTATTAAAGCCTTTATTGGACTCACTGGAAATGAAGAGGTCTAATTATGACTGGAGTGAATTGATTCAATCTATTGCTTATCAAGGTATGCTTGATTTGGCTATAGATTTTACCATTGAAAGAGGTAACGAAGATAATATTTACAAAAGGGTGGTGCCTAGACTGTTTGAAGATGCGTCCGGAGTTAATTATTTATGGGAAAGTCTTTTGGGGCGAGAGGGAGCAACTGCTGATTCTTCGTTAAAGGATATTGCTATTCTCATGGAATCTCGAAGAGGTAATGCTAAAACGTGTTATTTGATTCAAGATGAACTCATCAAGAAAGCAAAGAGGGAGGGAGTAACTAGTTATGAAGAGCTGATAGAATCTCTTACTGAGGTTAGCTATTTTAGAAAGGATTTATTTAAACTGAAGTTTTATTTAAAGAAACTCATGGCGGGTAAAATCAGTGAGAAGCCTCTAAGGGAATTGAAAGTTAAATATTTGAGAGTTTTGTATAGTAATCTTGACTGGAATGAATTGGCTTTGTTTTTAGAGGAGAATCCTAGTATCCATCAATATTCTGGGTTCTGGACCTCTGTTTACTCTATTGCTTGTCGTAAGCTGGGTGATACAGCTAAGTCTGACCGTTTGTTAGAACAGTCCAAGCTTCTCAGCTTGTCACGAGTGAACGTATTACAACAAATAGCTTCTGAACATCAGTTAGCTGGTTACCCAGAAATATCTAAGACGATATATGAGCGCATTTTAATTACTCATGCAGTAGATAGATCTGGTGAAGTTTATAGCACAACGCTTAGTAATTTATCTTCACTGGATGGTGCTTATTCAAAGAAAGGTGAATGGGGGAAGCTTGCTGCTATGGTTATGGCTAATATAGCATCAGAGTTGTATACGTTGGAATGTCAATTTACTACGGTTACGCCAAATATGCGACATGACATGGGGCAATTTTATAGTCTTCAATTTACACGAGGAATGGAGCTTTATAAGAAAGGAGATAAGGCTAAAGCTTTGAAAATGCTAGGAATTGCGCATGATACACATCTTGGTGACGGGATTTTAGCAGATCATTTTTATCCAGCAATTAGGGTTACTGATCTATCTGAGGAGTATGATGAGTGGGTGGAAAATTCTTATACCCATCTGAAGAAATCAATTAATGCATTTCCTAGGTCTGCTGATACTCATAATAAGCTAGCATGGGTTTTATCTCGTTCGATTAGAAAGCTGGACGAGGGGTTGAAGCTCTCTGAGAGATCTCTAGAGCTTTCACCTCATCAGGCATCTTATCTTGATACTATGGCTGAGCTTTATCATGCGAAGGGAGATAGGAAAAAAGCTATAGAATTTGGAGAAAAAGCGGTTAAATCGAGTAAATATGGTGAGTATAAAATCGTAGCAGGACGTTACATGGTATTCAGCTTGAGCAGTCAATTGGAAAGGTTTAAGAATGAGCCTCACCCTAAGCTTAAGCCTAAGCTTTAGCTTTAGTCTATGATCTTAACAGTTAGACTTAATATCTAACCTCAAAACGGAACAGAGTAATGGTTGAGTTGAGGGGGATAGAAAGTGTTTCACATATAGTGTTATCTTTGGGGAAGTGCGTGAGCTAGATCAATGGATACGTCGACGAATGAGGTTGTATTATTGGAAACAATGGGGACGACCACGAGCGAGGCGATTGAATTTAATCAAGCTTGGCGCACCGAGGGATAAAGTCCATATGGCGAGTAGAAGCCGAAAAGGGCAATGGCGAATCTGCAATGTAGAAATAGTGCGTAATGCACTCAATAACGCATGGTTAGAAAGCCAGGGTCTCCATAGTCTGGAGCAGCAATGGGTGAATGCTCGCTATCCTAAGAAAGCACTAGAACAGCCTACAGGAACGTAAGTCTGACACATTGAAACCGCCGTGCTACGGATCCGTATGGCCGGTGGTGTGGGGGGTGGCGGTTAGAACCCGCTACCTACCCGATTCTCCAAGTTTGGTTCATATGATGCGAGGCACACCAGGCTTCCGATCCCCCAAATCTTCGTCACCTACGATGCAATAAAATGCACGTGCCATAAAGGCTCCAAAGCCATCCACAAATTTCGGATCATCTGTAAACTCAGCATTGCATTGGCAGTAAGTCACAGCAGAGTTGATCAACTGCAACGCACGCTTCGAAACTACCAAGTGCGCTCGGGAAGATGTTACAAAGCGCGTAACGCCATCTCGGTAGGCATCAAACGCAGCTCTGTCCAAAACCTGAGAGCAAGCTAACCGCTCAATTGACGAAGCATGCAACTCTGTAAGTGCATCGAGCTCTCGATAGTATTCGTCAGGCAACATTTAATGGAGAACGTTTAAGATCACTCGATGAGATACATTACGAGCTTGAACTATAAATACCAGAAAGTGTTACCGAAGCAAGAGAACTTTTGCAAACTGGGACGCGGCATCTCATTGAGTGCATCTGCTTGTTAGTCATTACGATTTCCAGATGTTCTGAGTCTCAATATTACGGGGTAATTCAAAACCTCCTTGATAGCTACAAATTGAGCCAAAAGCCCAAAGAGCACCTCTGTCAAATTCATAATAAAATAGAGAACCATTAGCTTCTGAGATAATCTCGCTATACCTAATGATCATAGTCACTTCCTCGTTCACTGGTAGATCTGAATAGAAACTTGTATCAACCTCCAAATAGCTACTTTTATCATCGCTATCTTTCCGTAGTTCAAAGTGCGTATCTAAAATATCACGACATTCCTCAAACTTCATTCCCAAAAACTTCTGGAATACAGGAGGAGGCTCTACTCCTTCTGGCACATGGAACGCTAAATTAATAGCTTCTTCCGAAAGGAGGACAATATCTAGAAATATACGGGGAACTACTTTACCGCCAGAATTATTAAGATAGTTCTGCAACACATTCTCGTATGCATTGTATTGATCTTTCAGCATTTAGACTAACGTTTGGGCTCTCCAATCGCTAACTCGAATTACCAAGAAGCTCCAATATCGAAGAGACATTTCCAAACTACAGAAAAACCCCACAAACTCAAGGAGCTTGTTAGCGATTGGGAGCAGCCGCTTGTTCTCTGAGTAAATTTACAGAGAAGGCTCCGCTTCAATCTCCGACAACCTCTTATCCCAAATTGCATCTACTAGCTTCTCATAAGCCATTTGCCTGGCTTGAAATTGGTTAATCTCATCACTTGTATGTTGAGACACCTGAATATCAAGTGAAGGATATGAATAAATCTCCGTAACAATCAAATTAGAAAGATCATGGTTACTAGTGTGAGTGCAGATAATCTTAGCAGGATCAATAAAACCTCCTAGAATTTGATGCTCAAGTTGCTCATACAATTCAGCTCCAACGGGCTTCCCTTCGTGCTTCCAATTCTGGAAACCATGTAACTTAATACCTGCTCTCGCACATTCCAGGGTAATAGCTACACCTTCAGCCTGGTAATCTCTATATGTCGTTACCCACTTGGTCATATTTAAGAGAACGTAATAGCACACCTACCCCCTATGGGAGAGTGCAATACGATAAAAGGTTAAGGTTATAGCTGTCATAAATCTTAGCTAAAACGCGCCATAGGGGGTTGGGTGCTGCGACTTGTGTGTGCGTAGCATGCACTGAAACTAGAAAGGGTTCAAGTCCCTTGTTATAATAGAATGAACATAGAAGAACAAAAGAAACTGCTAGCTATGCAAAGAACTACCAGAAGCCAACTGCATGAGGGTGACCGATTGT
>CALGZA010000035.1 GCA_937934595.1 uncultured Verrucomicrobiales bacterium
TAGAGCAAGGAACCTTCAGTTGGCCACCTCCGAGAAAGAAAAACGAACAAGTCATGCCCCTTGCCACAGAAGCCTTACAACTCCTCCTCGATGGCGTAGACCTCAGAGGCGCACAACTTCGTGAATGGTATCGTGCAGAAAATTAAATTTTTTCTAACAAAATAATTCTATTTCGTTATAATGTACACATCGAAAAAAACGAAACAGAACTGCTCAAAGAAGAAGTCCAGCTCCTCAAAACTGAGAACGCATGGCTGAAGAATCAACTCTTCGGATCCAAGAGTGAGCGGCTAGATCCCGCGCAAGAAGAACTCTTCAAAGAAGACTCCGCGATGGGAAAGCCAGAACCTCTTCTCGACTCAGACTCAGACGCAACATCAAACCGGGAGGAGGACGCATCAACAAAGCCCACAAAAATTCAGCGAACAAGAAGAACCAAAGCTGAACTTTTCCCAAAGAATCTACCCATCGTAGAAGTAAGCACCCTCATCCCAGAGTCAGTAAAAAACAACCCTGATGATTACGAGCAAACAGGTCAACGACACCACGATGAACTAGACTACCAGCCAGGAATCATCCAATGGCAACGCACCATCATCCCCACTTTCAAACTAAAAGGAGACAAAAAACAAGCTCCTCTTAGAGAGCCAGCACCTGAGAGCAAAATCCCAGGCACCCTCATTACCCCAGCACTTGCAACAGCTCTCATCATTGATAAACATTGCGACCACCTCCCACACTACCGCCAATCCCAACGCTTTTTTAGAGAACAAACCATCGAGATCAGTCACAAGACTATCAACACATGGGTTCACCATACGGCCAATCATTTATCCCCCATAGCCGAAGCCATCGGCAAAGAACTTCGTCACTCAGATCTGTTACAGATAGACGAGACCCCGATGCACTATCTAGCTCCAACAACAGGTAAAGCACAAACAGGCTACCTCTGGGTGATGCGAGATCCATCCAGCGGAGCAGTCTACCACCAATGGCAAAAAGGTAGATCAGCCAAACATCTAGCAGAAACCCTAGGCTATAACGAAAAGACTGGCGAAATCAGCTTCAAAGGCATCATCCAGTGCGACGGCTACATCTGCTACGAAACAGTGATGAACACCTACCAAGGCCTCCAGCTCGGAGCCTGCCTAGCTCATATACGCAGAAAATTCCTAGATGACAAAAGCCTCAAGCAGCAGCCATGGGTGAGGTGGTTGCTACGAGCGATAAAAACACTCTATCGGATAGAAAGACGACTAAAGAAGACCTCTGCGCCACCAGATCTAAGTCGTCGGAAACGGCAGAGCTATGCTAAACCTATCGTCGAAAAACTTCATCACCTACTCAAAGAAAAACTTCCCCACCAACGACCATCCAGCAGCGCGGGGAAGGCAATTAATTACGCTCTAAACCAGTGGGATCAATTTATCCTCTACCTGGATAACGGCAGGCTACCCATCGACAATAACGGAGTAGAAAACGCGATCCGGCCCTGCAAGCTCGGGCTGAAGAACTACATATTTTTTGGCAGCCTAGAAGCAGGTAGTAACAACGCCACACTTTACACGTTGATAGAAAATTGCAAAGCCGCAGGTCTCAACCCACGAGATTATCTGGAATACGCAATAGTAGCATTAAAGAATCAGCCTGCAGAAGAACTAACTCCATCCAAAGTAGCCCAACTTTGGAGAACTACCGAGAAAACCGCATAGGCCAGATTAAAGACGCTTACTGAAATACTATAGAAATCTTAGTTTGATACTTATGAGGAATAGGCATAAATCCCCCCTGTTTCAAGAAACAATATTACTCCAGAACCACACTAACTGAAAGACCCTCCAAACAATTAAAGAAACGACAAACGAGAACATCAAAAAGCTAGAGCTACTTCATATCTACTCCCAATGCGGGAACAGCTGAAGTATCCCTAGCAGCAAAGCTATCTGCTATATTTATTACTGTGCGATTAGGTAATCTATCCAAGTGTGTTTCGGTGCTGACGCTGTGCCTGGCATCACGTCAATCCTCAGCTCGGTAATCGTGTCGTTCATCCAGCTAGGGTGATTCCTCATATCGATCACTTGGGTCACCCAGCCATCTCCTGAATTGTAAGATGGTAAGGTGATCTTGCGTGAACCATGATACGGGTAGCTTGCTGTATCTGACTCTACTCCCCAGTAGAGCTTCACATTGCCATTTCCTGTTGAATAGTAACGGATTTCTAAGACAGGAACTTCACTACCTTTGAAGCTGAAATTCTTACGAGTAATAAACGGGTCTCCTCCTTCTGCTCTCGCCAAAAGGTAATCTCCACCTAAATGCCACGCTGGAATATGTCCATTCTTTACCCAGCCTTCACTATCGTTTCTAGTGTCAAAGTCAAAGCCGAAGTCCGCAGCACTGTTCGGATCATAACCTTCTTCTAGCTCGTTGAGGTTATTCATCCCATCTCCATCACTGTCTAACTCCGCTGCACTCACGATGTGGTCGATCCAAGTGTTTATTGGCGCTGACTCGGTGCCTGAAATCACGTCAATCCGAAGATCTGTAATCGTCTCATTCATCCATTCAGGATGATTACGAAGATCAATCACTTGGGTTACCCAGCCGTCTCCTGACTTATAGCTTGGTAAAGTGATTACCCGTGGAGAACCGTATGGGTAGCTTGCTGTATCTGAATCAACTCCCCAGAATAGTTGTACATTTCCACTACCTTGTGAATAGTAACGGATTTCTAATACTGGAACTTCACTTCCCTTGAAGCCTAAGCCACTTCGAGTGATAAATGGATCTCCTCCTGTCGCTTTAATAACAAGCATCTCCTTCGTGTTGATGTAAGCAGATTTTATGTACCTATTTCCTTTCCAGTCTGCTTTAGTAGCAAAATCAAAGCCGAAGTCTGCCGCACTATTCGGATCATAACCTTCTTCTAGCTCCGTGAGGTTATTCATCCCGTCTCCATCACTATCTAGATCAGCAGCACTTACGATGTGGTCGATCCAGGTATATTTTGGCGCTGACGCTGTGCCTCCGGGGATATCTATCCTCAGATCGGTTATAGTCTCGTTCATCCAGTTTGGATAATTTCTCATGTCGATCACTCGGGTCACCCAGCCGTCTCCGGCGGTGTAGCTTGGTAAAGTCACCGATCCTGGGCCTCCAAATGGATAGCCATCTCCATCAGATTCAATTCCCCAATACAGCTTTATATTTTCACTGCCCGTAGATTGATAGCGAATTTCTAATACAGGAACATCACTTCCGTTAAAGCTTAAACCTCTTCTTATAACTCGTGCATGCAGACCCTCCGCCTTCACAACTAGATTACCTTTACTGTTTACTGTCGCAAATACAGCTTGAGCTACTCTTGTCCAGCCTTCTGAGTTACCATGCTCAGCAAAGTCAAAGCCAAAGTCCGCAGCACTGGTCGGATCATAACCTCCTTCAATTTCAGTAAGGTTATTCATTCCGTCTCCATCACTGTCTAGATCCACAGCACTGACTATATGATCAATCCAGAAGGCTTTTCCTGCCTTAGGGATCCGTGGTATAATGTCTATTCTTAGATCAGAGATCCTTTCATTCATCCAGCTTGGATATTTACTGAGGTCAATGGTTTGTGTGACCCAACCATCTCCTGACGTGTAATTCGGCAAAGTGATGCTGCGCTCGGCTATGTAGGTCTCGCTCTGTGGACTCGCCAAACGTGCTATGGCACCTTCAGGCAGCTCACCTAAACCGCTTTGAATGCCCCAATAAAGACGGATCTTCGCGTCTCCTTGGGAGAGATAACGAATCTGAAGCGCTGGGACGTCACTTCCTTTGAAGTTGAGTCCTCTCCGCGCGATACGAGGGTTGGTGCTTTTAACCACAGCTCTCAGGTGTCCTTGGGTGGTGACGCCCATATCGCTGATGTGCCCGTTTTTCACCCAGCCTTCGTTGTCGCCTGGGGTATCAAAGCTAAAGCCAAAGTCCCCTGCATTATTAGCATCATAGCCTGCTTGGATTTCTTCCAGGTTCGTCCAACCGTCGCCATCTGCGTCTAGATTTGCACCACTCTTCAGGTAGTCAATCGAGGTGGTATTCGCCGCCGTCGATGACCCAGGTATGATGTCTATTCTGAGGTCCGTGATCTTCTCGTTCATCCAGCTGGGATACTTACTAAGGTCAATCGCGTAGGTGACCCATCCCTCTTCTAGTTGGTAAGCAGGCTCAGTGGTAGTGGTGCTGTCGCTGACTAGCTGAGGATATCTCGGTAGCTTCGCTAACTCTGCGGTACTTCCTCTAAGCGCCTGGTAACTCGGCAGGGTGACGACGCGTCCTCCACCAAAGGGATAGCCATCACCATCACTTCCGATGCCCCAATAGAGACGAATGTTCCCGCTGGCCCTTGAGTTGTAACGTATCTCAAGCACTGGGACGTCACTTCCTTTGAAGTTTAGTCCACTCCGGATGATACGAGGGCTCGCCTTTGTAGCAATCGCTCTCAGGTGCCCTGTGGAGCCGGCTTGCATGCTGCTGATATGCCCATTTTTCACCCAGCCTTCGTTGTCCCCTGGAGTGTCAAAGTCGAAGCCAAAGTCACCCGCATTGTTCGGGTTATAACCGGCTTTGATTTCTTCGAGGTTAGTCCACCCGTCGCCATCAGCGTCTAGGTATTCCCCACTCTTCAGGTAGTCAATCCAGGTGATTTTCTCCGCTGCTGATGTTCCCGGGAGGATGTCTATTCTGAGATCCGTGATCCTTTCATTCATCCAGCTTGGATACTTACTGAGGTCAATGGCATGGGTGACCCAACCATCTCCTTTCTTGTGACTAGGTAGGGTAATCACACGCTCGGATGTGAAGGGATCGCCATTCCCGTCACTTTGGATACCCCAATAGAGACGGAGCTTCCCGCTGCCTTGTGAAGCGTAACGTATCTCAAGCACTGGGACGTCACTTCCTTTGAAGTTGAGCTTGTTTTGCGTTATACGAGGGTTGGCATTGGTAGCAACAGCTCTCAGGTATCCACCCGTGACTCGCATGTCACCAATGTGCGCTTTTTTCACCCAGCCTTCACTGTCCCCTCGGGTATTAAACTCAAAGCCGAAGTCACCCTTGGTGTTGTATCCAGATTTGATTTCTTCAAGGTCGTTCCAGCCGTCACCGTCACTGTCGGTAAGGAGTGGGCTGGTTCCTGCTTCGAGCTCGGCACCGTCGTCTAGGCCGTCTCCATCACTATCAGCAAGGTTAGGATCAGTTCCATGCTCCTCTGTCTCTGCAGAGTCACTCAGACCATCGCCATCACTGTCATAGTTAGGTAAGGCTTTAACTGAAATTAATTCTAACCAGTTTGGACTCTGCTCAAACCTAAACGCTTTGATCTGTTTTCCTGACCAGTTCGGATAGCTATGCACTTGTAATACTTCACGGTGCACCCCAGGGCTATCCACTGCCTTCAAGGTCACTGTTTCTGAGCCTGTTTCACCTGTTTCTGGATCTTCGTAATCCCAGCTAAAGGTATTGGATAAATCTCCTGTCTGGAATTGATAAGTATGCCCATAGGTGATTTCCAAATGCCTCACATCATCTCCCGGGAAATTCAGTCCCGTTCTCTGTAGTATACTAGGACGACCGTGGAATCCATTCGCTGCTATATAGTTAGTGTCAACGTCCTCTCCTCGTAATGGGTAGAGACGGCTTCCTCCTAACTCATCAGATATTCTTTTCTTATAAGACAATGACCCTTGGCTAGCTTGAATCCTGTAATCGGGTGTTCTCCAGCCATCGATACGGTGCACCCACTTAGATGATAAATCTAGGTCTTTCGCACTGTATGGATCACGCGTTACTACACTACCGTCACTTAAACGACGCTCTACAAGCTCATTCTCATCACTCACTCCGTCACCATCACTGTCAGGGCGCTCCTTAGTATAATGGTAGGTTCTCCCATCCTTAGCATAAGGCAAACGAACAAGTTCAATACTATCAAACCAGACTTTGAAATGACTTCCATCCTCAGAAGTACACTGAATGCGTATTTCAGGGTGTTGGTAACGGTCACCGTATCTGTTAAAAGTGAAATAGGCATGTTGATATTCATCCTCTCCACTTGGAGCATGATTATGGAAGCTCTGGTCGCGGCTCCTATTCGTGCCGTAGCCTCCATTTACTTGCCCTATCCAGTCAATAAGACTCCCGTCACTTTTCTCGCCTCGCAAGACCATCTTCATTCGAATATCGCTATCTGATTTATAGCGCACTCTAAAGGTGTAGCCAAAGGCATTGTCATACTCACGCGCTCCTCTACGCGCAGAGCTGTTTTTCAATACAAAGCTCGGCACCCTCGTGCTATTCCCACCTGTATGACATTCCAAATGCCCTTCTCCATCGAGGCGCATGACGGACATGAAACCCGTGCCATTATTATAGCGCGAAGGTCCTATTTTCCTGAAGTTATCATGTTCCCAGTTATATGCTCCATAAGGCTGGTCTGCTTGTCCATTGAACTGGAAATTACAGTGCTGATCGATTGTCTTGTCCCATGGCTGTTTAGAGGAATCACGGAGACCTTCTGTAGACTGCGTCAATGCCACCCTCAGATTCCGGTCATGCTTGTCACTAGCCAGATAGTGGAAACTAAACCAGTCAATGAAGAGTGATGTCCCTTGCCGAGCCTTTAGCCAATCTGGGGTGCTTGAGACCAGACTCAGCCTCTGCACGCCTTCTTCTCTAAGCTCTACAATGGCCCGGCGGATGCCCCAGGTGCGGTAGCCTAAGTAGGCGTCCTCATTAGTGGGGGTAGTGCTCAGCTGGCCGATCATCCTCTCACGCTCGGGGTCTCCTTTATGCACCCAGATCTCGAAGTGCGCTCGGTGATGACTACTCATCAAGAAGTCCATTTCGTAAAGCCCCGGGGTGCCTACGTAAATCTCATACTCCGCGTGTCCATGCGCATCAATAGGCATGCCTAAAACCTCATGTCCGTCACTCGTTAGACCTCCTTTAGCATAGGCATTACGCTCAATTGTCTTAAGAGCAGAAATGCCATAAGCATGCCCTCGTCCTGCCGTCGCTGGCCGGTCATGGGG
>CALGZA010000036.1 GCA_937934595.1 uncultured Verrucomicrobiales bacterium
GAATCTCTCTCAATCTATGGAATAGCATTAGCTCTCCAGAGGGAGCAAAAAAGAAAAGCTTACCCAAACGTCAACTCAAAGCTGTAGCAGACCAAGAATTTTTAGAACAAATCATCTTTTCCCGAATGTAGTCCCCCTGCCCTAACTGACTAGAAGCTGATAACGAACCTACCCTAAAAGTAAAACTTATCGGACTAGTAATCACACTACCAGCTGTTGGCCTGAAAACAAAATTCTGCCCCCTAAACCCTGAAGGCGAATCAGCATCAACAGCAGTGAAAGCAAAACGCGCTTCTATATTATTTACAGGACTCACAAGATCTTGCCCTGTGACTTTAAAGCTCACAGCACTATTAATATATTGACTATCATAAACTCTGGATCCAGCTTTATAGGGTGTCAATCCGCTATAATTCTGCATCGGCTGAAAAGAGTTATTCAATTGAAACCCAGTATCACTCACACCCGTAGCCTCTCTAACACCAGAATTTTCCACTGCCACATAAGATATAGCACCTTTCAATGAAGCCGTCACCACAGTCATTGCAGTCAACCCAAACACCAATAACATTATACCTCTATTATTATTCATAAGTATAATGATATCACCACCAAAACAAACCAGTCAACATATTTCACCATATAAAAATAAAAACTAACACATATCATCAACAATTAAATTACATACTGATTGTAAATATTTACATATATACGCCTGTAAAATCTAGACTTAACCTCACCCATAAAGTAGCTTCCGCTCCTCAACACAGAAACCCCTAAATGATCCAAATCACCAAAGCAGACTACCTAGACCAAACTCACCAACGTGACATCCCCACCCTACTTAACCTCTACGCATCAGACCCCATGGGAGGCGGCCTACCACTAACCGATGAAGTGAAAAAAAATCTAGTCCTCGAACTCGCCAAACTCCCTAACGCATTCTCCATCATCGCATACGTCAATAACCAACCAGCAGGCCTCATTAACTGCTTCGAATGCTTCTCCACCTTCCTCTGCAAACCCATCATCAACATCCATGACGTCGTCGTCATCAAAGAATTCAGAGGACTCGGAATCAGCCACAAAATGCTCGAAAAAGTCCAAGAAATAGCCACCGCAAAAGGCTGCTGTAAAATGACACTCGAAGTCCTCAGTAAAAACGAAATCGCAAAATCAGCTTACGCCAAATTTGGCTTCTCAGACTACGCCCTAGACCCAGATTCAGGAACCGCGCTATTCTGGGAAAAACCCATCACCCTCAAAAACAAATAAACCCCTCAAGTCATCATCATCCCTAGAGGTCACCTCAAGCTCAGGATCTAGCTCAAAAGACTTATCCAAGCAATGCCTAGCATCAGTTAAATTACCTAAAACAGCATTGTAACAAGCTAAATTATAATAATACAGCGCATCAGAAAGAAGCGCACCAGGCCCAGATAACAACTGCCTTAATGCCTCCTCAGTCTCCCCCACCTCATGAAGACAAAACGCAGCATGAATAAAATAAGACTTCTCACTAGCATTCATCACACACAGCCCCTTCGCCGTCTCAGCCGCCTCTCCCCACCGCTGCAACATCATCTCCGTCGCTAAAAGTAACTCCTGATACCTCTCCGTAACATGCTCACCAGAAGAAATATCCCTCAGCTCGGTCATCGCATCCTCTGCCATCTCCAGCTGTAAATACCCCTCCACCACTTCTAGATCATTCATTCCCCCACTCTCTGCCAACACACTACCAATGCGCAAGTTTATTCCACCATTGACGAGCAACATCTCACTTTTTAAGCTTATAACTATAATCATGAAAACCCCAAAACCTAACAACCGATGCATCCTCATAGCTACATGCTACCTAACATTAATAGCATGCTCCCACACCCCACCCACATCCCACGCATCACCAACCCCCACCAACGAAACACTCAGCCAATACATGAACCCCCGCACATACGCATACCCAGTCATCCACAGAATATGTGATAACAGCCCATGAGGCGGTAAACTACGCGTGGCAGGTGTCATGATACAAGGTAAGAAAAAACGAATCCTCTACAAAAATGAAGAAGAACTCAGGCGCTCACTCAGACAACTCAAAGCCTACAACTCCCCAAAAGACCCCTTCCACAAAACAGCCAAAACAGAAATATCCACCATGGGATCACCACTCATCAAATAAAATCAACACATACCAACACAGCCTGAAACACATACTCCATCACACTCAAACCCCTCGCCTACTTCCCCACAACTGAATATGAAGACGATCAGAAAATCGATACCCCTCATCTCTACACACATCAGCCAACCATAAACGCTTCTCCGCAAGCTTAGCCTCAGTCCTCCCCTCAGGCATCAACAGCACCCTATCACTAGCTATGCCATAATCCCTCAACATCTGCCGCACCTCCACCAAATCCTCAACAGACTGAATCACATACTTAAACCAAGCATTATCCCTCTCAGCAAAACCCGCCAAAGCATCACCATTTATCCTCAAACTCTCCCTATTCCCGCTATTAGCCAACTTCACAGAAACATTCCACTGGTCCACAGCATCACCCAGAAAAACCCCAGGCACCTGCGTCCCATTCGTTTCAACCTCAAACCTATAGCCCTCATCACGCCCCCTCAAAGCTACAATCATAGCCGACCACCCATCCTGCTGAAGCAAAGGCTCACCACCAGTCAAAATCACATTCTTACAAGAATAAGCCGCAACCAGCTCCGCCACAGCCTCAGCCTCCAGACTAACCACAAAATCAGACTTAGAATACTTCACCCCTGACTCATGCTCCCACGGTGTCCCCTCCCAATTCCACGTATAATCCGTATCGCACCAAGTACAATGCAAATTACACAGCGATGACCTCACAAAAACTGATGGCACACCCATACTCACACCCTCTCCCTGGAGAGTATGAAACACCTCAGGCTCCTCACCCAGCTTCGCCAGTTTCAGAAGAGCCATTCCACCACTAATTCTTAAAGAATCCAGCCAATACAGGCAAAAGACATACACCAATAATACCAAAGCCAATCAAGAAAACACCAGACGTCCCACTACTCTTAGCACGCTTAAACCCATCCAGCTCAGTAGGCCCAGTAAGCTCAACCTCAGGCTCCTCAACCACCTTATTAGGATCAATCAAATCCGCCACAGTCAAAGGACCAGCACCCTCTTTCATCTCATCCCTGTGCTTCTTAACCATATCAGCTGTAACCGCAGAAGCATTATTCCCCATATTAGAACGAACATAACTAAGCACATCCGCTATCTCCTGGTCACTCATCGTAGCATTTGCCTGCATCGGCACCGCTCCATAAGTCTTCCCCTTAACCGTAATAGGCCCAGTCAAACCATACAACTGAATCTTTATCAAATTTTCAACAGGCCCGTTCACCCACTCAGACTCAGCTAAAGGAGGAAAAATATTAGCCATGCCCACACCACCAGGCTGGTGACAGCTTGCGCACTTCGTCGCGTAAATCGCCTCACCTGGATGAGCATCCTGCGCACGCACAGACGAACTACAAACCCCCGCAAAAACCAACGTTAACAAAGCTACCTTCAATAGATAATCCCTGAGTGTCGTTAAAAAAAATGGGCTACTTGCTACATTAATGGATGTCTTCATCGTTTTAAGTTGTTATTGTGAACAACCACTTACGACAAATAAAACAAATTTGCATCCATTATTTACGTTTATTTTAGCATATCACATCAAATCACCCCATAAAAACACCACATTTCCCATTAATCCACCTTCCTTCCTTGCCATAACACAATGAGACACTCTATACTAATAATAGAAAATTACACAACTGGCACAGCATCTGCTTGCTTTTTTAATACAAATATTCAACAAATAATCACGCATCATGAAAAAAATAGAAGCCATCATCAAACCATTCAAACTAGAAGAAGTTAAAGAAGCCCTTGCTAGCGTCGGAGTCCAAGGAATGACAGTCACAGAAGTCAAAGGATTCGGTAGACAAAAAGGACACACCGAAATCTACCGCGGATCAGAATACACCGTAGACTTCCTACCTAAAGTCAAAATAGAAGTCGTCGTAGACGATGCTCAATCCAGCGCCGTAGCTGAAGCCATCGTAAACAGCGCCAACACAGGTAAAATCGGTGACGGTAAAGTCTTCATCTCCAGCATGGAAGAAGCCATCCGCATCAGAACCGGAGAAACCGGTGGCGACGCAGTCGCTGTAAACTAATTTTAATTAAGCCCCCTCCCACCACTATACCATGAGCATCTCGAAAAAATTCATCTGGAGGCTCGGCCTCTGGTCGATGCTCATGGTCTACATCCTCCTTGACCTCCTCATCTTCAAAGGCCCTGTCGATAAAATTGCCAAAAAACTAAAAAACAACAGACCCAAATTCGAACAAGACGCCCAACGCGGTATCGCAGCACGTGTCTTCAATCGCCCCATCTACCTCAGCCAAATCGACTTCGCAGTAGACCAAAAACTCTGGTCAACAGGCAGAACTCGCGATGGCATCAAAGACAAACAACGCCTCTTCCTCAGAGCAGAAGCACTCAGAGACATCGCTGACCAATACATACTCAGAGAAAAAGTCCGCCTCAATGCAGAAGACTACCCAGTCACAAAAGAAGAAATAGATGCAGCCATACTACGCTTCTCTGCCAGATTCAAAACCAAACAAGAAATGGTCCAAGCACTCAAAGCATACAGCTTTAATGGCGAAAAAGAACTCCGCTTCAGACTCGCAGCAAAAATCCAACAAGAAAAATACATCCTCTCAAAAATCAAACCAGGAATCACCATATCCGACCAAGAAGCAACAACCTGGTACAACCAATTTAAAGATAAAACCATCACCCCAGAACGAATCAACGTCCAGCACATCTTCATCGCCAAACTCCCCGCACCAGGACAAACACCAAAAGAAAAATCAGAATACGCCATCAAAACCATCACCTCCGCCAGCCAAAGCCTAGCAAACGGAGAAAAATCCTTCCAAGAACTCGCCAAATTACACAGCCAAGACGAACGCACAAAAAATAACTCAGGAAAACTAGGCTGGATCCACCACGGCCGCATCTCAAAAGACTTTACAGATGCATGCTTCGCAGCACAACTAAACACACCAAAAATCATCACCACCAAACTAGGCTGGCACCTCATCAACGTCATCTCAAAAAAACCCCCAATAACAAGATCCTTCTCAGAAATGAGACCAGAAATAAACATGGCCATATCAACCATGCGCAAACGCGAGCAAATAGAAAACTACCGCATCAGCCTCCGCAAACAACACGGCAACTACATCAAAACAAACTGGGACATCATCGCCGGACCCTGGACCTAATAAAAACACCCAGCAGCATGCTACTCCCACAAGATAAAACTAAACCCCTACCAAGCAGTAAATCCAACAAAGCCAAGTAAGTAACATAGTAACATTTCTAACTTGCCTTTTAAACAAACAAAGCATATACTATGTAATAACTTAAACATTAACCCTATTCACCTCTCAGCTATGGCCCACAACTTAAAAAGAACCATTCTAGCCATCGGCTTTCATACGTTCCTAATTAAGAACACCCTAGCCCAAACAGTCAACGTCGGCTGGGACGCAACAGCACTCCCAGATGGAACCGTTGCCAACTGGACAGCCGGAACCAACACATACACAGGACAAACAGCCAACTGGAACGGAGACGGCACCAAACAATCCGGCACAACAAACTTCGCAAACGTCAACGACTGGATAAACTGCCCAGACTATAACCTCCAAACCAACCCAGGAGACTCATGGCAAGAAGGATTCGGAGACCCTACAACAACAGACGCATCATGGGAACTCGTATTCCGCCCCGGATCATTCACCGGTAATCGCCACCTATTCAACACTGGAGGTAACGTATTCGGCACAGCATTCATCATAGAAGACAGCACACTCAGCTTCATCTTCCAAAGCTCCAATAACGACAACAACAGAGTAAAACTAGACTTTGACCTATCCACAATAGGGCCAGCAACAGACTTCTACCACATCGTCGGAACCAGTAATGTAGACTCTGCCTCTGCTGGAACTGGAGAACTCTGGGTAAACGGCATCAAAGTAGCAGGCCCCACTACCAGCTCAGGAACCATAAACGACTGGGACGGCGGCAACACAGCATCCCTCGGAAGCTCAGTAGAAAACCATAACATCCCATCAGACAGCGCATACACCTCTGAAAAATTCACAGGAGATATCGCATTCTTTAACTTCTATGAAAACGATATCCTAGACCAGACCGAAGTCATCCAAGCTTATACCAACCTCATACCAGAACCCTCCACCAGCCTACTACTCCTCACAGGCATCTCCAGCCTCTGCATCAGACGCCAAAGGAAATAACACCCACCCAAAACCCCTAGCTTACCAATTAAACTTGACGCTAGTTTAATCCATTAGATATATCTCTATCACTATCATGGATATAAGAACACGTTCACATGCTTTTTCATACAGAAAATTTACAGCCACCTTCGCTCTTCTCATCAGCATCCTGAACAGCGCATTCGCCATCAAAGACCCCCAAAACCAAGGTAACTGGACCAAACCCTGCAAAGAAGGACCAGACACCGTCGTCCCAGGATTCCTAATCAACCTAGGACCCACTGGCGCTCGCGCCATACTCAAACAAAACACATTCGTCGTAAAATACATATTCAAATCATCACCAGCCAGGGACCGACTAGAAATCAACGACGTCATCTACGGAGCCAATAAAAAACAATTTGCAGACCACACCTTCGGCGGAACACCCGGAATCGAAGGCCCCATTCAAGACCTCGGCCTCGCCATCGAAGACAGCGAAGGCAGCGACGGAATACTTCACCTCATGGTCAAACGCGGAGAAAAAAAAATAGACGTTAAAATCCAACTAGAAAAACTAGGCCGCTTCGCAGACTCATTCCCCATGAACTGCAAAAAAACAAACCTCCTCAAAGAACGCGCATACAAATACCTCGTCAAAAACCAAGACGGACTCCAGTCCCAAGGTCGCTGCGTCGCCACCCTCGCACTCCTCGGATCAGACGAAAAAAAATTCCTCAGAGAAGGTAAAAAAATGGCAAAAGCATGGAACAAGCCATACGGCAACGAAACCTGGAGCTGGCACCTCGGATTCCAAGGCATAGCACTCTCAGAATACCACCTCCTCACAGGAGACAGAAAAGTACTCAAAACACTCAAATCAACCATGTACCTCCTTAACCAAGCACAATGGAAAGGTGAAATCACCCACTGGAAAGCAGAAAAAGGCGGCCCATCTCAAGCCACCATCAACAAACACCAAGCACTCTACGCAGGCGGCTTCGGCCACGAGCCATACTCAGTCGTCTTCAGCAGAGGCGGCGGAGGCTACGGCCCCATGCAGCTACCCACCAAACTAGCACTCCTCACATGGCAACTCAGCAAACGCTGCGGCATCGAAGTAGACCAAGAAGCAATCGACCGCAGCTTCACATTCCTCGACCACGGAACCACTGCAGCAGGTAAAATAGCATACGGAGGAGAATTCACCATGAACAACGGCCCCATAGACTGGAAAAACTGGAAAAAAGACAAAAGTAACGGAGCATCATACAAATCAGGACTCGCCTACCTCCTATACAGCCTCTCATCAGACAGAAAAGACGCTCATAAAATGCAAAAACTACACCTCAGTAACATGGATGCAGCATACAAAGACATGCCAGACGGACACGCCTGCGCTCTCATGGGATTCACCTGGGGACTCGCAGGCACTTTCGCATCAGACAAAACCAAACTCAAAAAGAAAGTCGCCAAATACTACAAAGCATGGCTCAACATGGCCAGATGCCACGGCAGTGACTCATACATCACCCTCCCATCTCGTGACTACTCAGACTTCTCATACTACCGCGGAAACATCCGTAACCACACCACAGCATCCGTCGCATTCATCTACAGCTTCTCAAACCCAGTCCTACAAATCACAGGCCTAAACATACCCAAAAACATTGCATCAAAAAAAACAAAACAACCAAAAGCACGTAAACTATCAAAAAATAACCAACGAAGACTCAACCAAGGACTCATCAAAGCACTCTCAGCACTAGACCAAAGAAACGAGCTCAAAAAAGAACCCATCCAGCTATCTCGAGCCCGCACCAAAGTTTGGCTCGCAGCAGTAGACAGCTCCAAAAGCCTCACCTTCCAATCCATGGTTAACGAAAAACAAGCAAGCTTTGGATTCAAAGAACTAAAAACCAACGATTACGCAAACCTAGCCACCCTGCTAGCAGAATTACAACCAGAAAATCAAGAATCACTAGCCTCAGCCGGAGTCTACCACGAACTCCTCGGAGACACAAAAACAGCGCACACATACTACGACAAAGTAAACCCAAAAGTCCTAGAAAAAATAGACCAGTTCTTTGAACAATAAACACCATAAAAACAACCCATCATACACCCCCAAAACCAAAAAAATAACACACCACACATCCAGAGCCAAACAAATAACAGGAATCTAATACCATTTGAACTGTTAAAATGGTATAACCAGACCATCGTCACAAAAAATAAATCCATCAAGCCTAACAAACAATTAACTTAACCATAACATCACCCCTCCTGAGCCACAGCTCATGAACCAATAAAAAATACACAAGCAAGACTTTACAAAAGCGTACGAAATAGGCATATACCAATAAATTTACCGCACACCCGCATCATGCCTAAAGATACTTCGATCAAAAAAATTCTCGTCATCGGCTCCGGCCCCATTGTTATCGGCCAAGGCTGTGAGTTCGACTACTCAGGCGTCCAAGCCTGTAAAGCCCTCGCAGAAGAAGGATACAAAGTCATCCTCGTGAATTCTAACCCGGCCACCATCATGACCGACCCAGAATTCGCATACCGCACCTACATCGAACCCATCACTCCAGAAGTCGTCGAAAAAATCATCATCAAAGAACAACCAGACGCACTCCTCCCAACACTCGGTGGACAAACCGCACTCAACTGCTCCATAGACCTCTTCAACAGCGGCACACTAGACAAACACAACGTCAAAATGATCGGCGCAAACGCAGACGCCATCGACAAAGGCGAAGACCGCCTCCGTTTCAAAGAAGCCATGCTCAAAATCGGGCTAGACCTCCCACACTCAGGTGTCGCACACACCATGGAAGAAGCACGCCAAATCGCCAAAGACATCGGCACCATGCCCCTCATCATCCGCCCAGCATTCACCCTCGGTGGCTCAGGCGGAGGCATCGCATACAACATCGAAGAATTCGAAACCATCTGCGCCCGCGGCATAGACCTCTCACCAGTAAACGAAATCCTCGTAGAAGAATCACTCCTAGGCTGGAAAGAATACGAAATGGAAGTCATGCGTGACTGCGCTGACAACTGCGTCGTCATCTGCTCCATCGAAAACCTAGACCCCATGGGAGTCCACACCGGTGACTCCATCACAGTAGCACCAGCTCAGACCCTAACAGACCGTGAATACCAAATCATGCGTGACGCATCATTCGCATGCATCCGCGAAATCGGAGTAGAAACCGGAGGCTCAAACATCCAGTTCTCAGTAGACCCAAAAACCGGCAGATGCATCATCATCGAAATGAACCCTCGCGTCTCTCGCTCATCAGCACTTGCTTCAAAAGCTACAGGCTACCCCATCGCCAAAATCGCCGCTAAACTCGCAGTCGGTTACACACTCGATGAACTAACAAATGACATCACACGCGTCACACCAGCATCATTCGAGCCCACCATCGACTACGTCGTTACCAAACTCCCCAGATTCACATTCGAAAAATTCCCCACCGCAGACTCCATACTCACCACACAAATGAAAGCAGTCGGTGAAGCCATGGCTATCGGCAAAACATTCAAAGAATCCATGCAAAAAGCTCTCCGTTCACTCGAAACAGGAAGATCTGGATTCGGATTCGACGGCAAAAGCTACCAAAACCCAAGCCGTGAACGCATCGAACGTAAACTACACGTCCCAAACGCAGAACGCATATTCTGGCTAAAAACAGCATTCAGCAACGGCTGGACTGTAGAAGAAATATTCGAAGCCACAGCCATAGACCCATGGTTCCTCGAACACCTCAAAATCATCGTCGATGAAGGCAATAACCTCCCAAACATGGAACTCAGAAAAGCAAAAAAACTAGGCTTCTCAGACGTCCAAATCGCACACCAAAGAACCAAAGCAGGAAACCCATCCACACAAGATGACATCCGCAAAGAAAGACTAGAACAAGGAATCATACCCACCTACAGACTCGTTGACACCTGTGCCGCAGAATTTGAAGCATACACTCCATACTACTACTCAACATACGGAGACGAAAACGAAGCACGCCAAACTGATAAAAAGAAAATCGTCATCCTCGGAGGCGGACCTAACAGAATCGGCCAAGGAATCGAATTCGACTACTGCTGCGTCCACGCATCCTTCGCTCTCCGCGAACTAGGATACGAAACAGTCATGGTCAACTCAAACCCAGAAACAGTATCAACTGACTACGATACATCAGACAAACTCTACTTCGAACCACTAACACTAGAAGACGTACTCCACATCTGTGACCAAGAAAAACCAGACGGAGTCATCGTCCAGTTCGGTGGACAAACACCACTCAACCTCGCCGCAGACCTAGAACGCCACGGAGTCCCCATCATCGGAACATCACCAAAATCAATCGAACTCGCGGAAGACAGAAAATTCTTCTCCGCACTCCTAGACAAAATAGGACTCAGACAAGCAGAAGCAGGAACAGCAGTCACTCCAAACGAAGCAGTCACAATAGCAGACCGCATCGGATACCCAGTCCTCGTCCGCCCATCCTTCGTCCTCGGAGGCCGCGGCATGATGATCGTATACAATGACATAGAACTCCGTAAATACATCAGCGAAGCCGCAGACGTATCACCAGACAGGCCCATCCTCGTAGACCGCTTCCTAGAAGGTGCCGTCGAAGTAGACGTAGACTGCATCGCTGACGGTGAAACAGCAGTCGTAGGAGCCATCATGCAGCACATCGAACAAGCAGGTATCCACTCCGGTGACTCAGCATGCGTCATACCAGCTCCATCACTATCAGAAAACATCACCGCCCAAATCATGAAAGGCGCCAAAGACCTAGCCCGTGAGCTTCAAGTCATCGGCCTCATGAACATCCAGTTCGCCGTCAAAGACGAAGAACTATACGTCATCGAAGTAAACCCTCGCGCATCACGCACAGTACCATTCGTCTCAAAATCAATCGGAGTCCAACTCGCAAAACTAGCCGCTAAAGTCATGGTCGGCAAATCACTCAAAGAACTCGGATTCACAGAAGAAACTCTCCCCAAACACTACTGCGTCAAAGAAGCCGTCTTCCCATGGCCTCGCTTCCCAGGCATTGACATAGTCCTCGGACCAGAAATGAAATCCACAGGAGAAGTCATGGGAATCGATGACGACCTCGGAATGGCATACGCAAAAGCACAAATCTCCGCATTCAACCCACTACCAACCAGCGGAAACGTCTTCTTCTCAGTTAACGACAGAGACAAACCACAATCCATCGCCATCGCTAAAGAACTCGTAGACCTAGGATTCACCATCTACTCCACCGGTGGAACCTTCAAGCTATTCCAGTCAGAAGGCATACCCGCCGAAAGACTCTACAAACTAGCTGAACAAAAAAGACCAAACGTCATGGACATGATGAAAAACAAACAGATCAACTTCGTCATCAACACACCAAGCGGTCACGAAGCAAGAGAAGACGAAATCACCATCCGCTCCGGAGCAGTTACCAATAAAATCTCTCACTGCACCAACCTCTCCGCAGCCATCGCATCCGTCAGAGCCATAAGATCACTAACAGAACAAGAACTAACAGTCACACCACTACAAGACAGAGTATAGCGAAACTTTAATACAAACCCTCCCACATGCTATCTAATATAATAATAAGCTCCATAAAGAACTTTTTATTTCATCAGCATAAACGCTTACTTAGTATTCACTGAAAAGCGACTAGCTCCATGGAACTCAGCGTCTACATCCCTAACACTCCAACAAAGTCTGAGCTAAACTACCTCTCTAACCACCTAAGTGGAATAACCGCACTTCTAACAGGAAAAAACACACCTGATGTATTCCATGTCCTCGTCACAGGGCGCCCCACGCGTGAACAGCTTGAAACCAGCACATCACTACACACACTCATCATCCCCTTTGCAGGACTCCCTGCAGACACCCGCGAGTTGATGAAAAACTACCCACACATAAAAATATACAACTCCCACCACAATGCCATCGCCACCGGAGAAATGGCACTTACACTGATGTTCGCCTGCGCACGCCTCATCATTCCCGCAGACAAATCATTCCGTAAACAAGACTGGTCTAGCCGCTATCAACCCTCCCCACAAATCATCCTCAACCAAAAAAACGCCTTAATCCTTGGTTACGGATCCATCGCTAAATCCATCACCCCAGCCCTTAAAGCACTAGGAATGAATGTCACAGGCATACGCCGCTCAAAAAATAACCCGGAAAAAAACATATACACACCAGAATACCTACACCAGCTACTCCCCCATACACATATACTTATTGTCACCCTGCCAGCCACTGATGAAACAACAGGCATAATAAACAAAAAAGAATTTGAACTACTCCCCAAAGGAGCCATCGTCATTAATGTTGGAAGAGCCCAAGTAATCGACCAGCACGCATTCTACAACGCACTCAAAACAAAACACCTCCACGCCGGAGCTTCAGACGTATGGTACCACTACCCCAGCTCTGAAAAACCTAACAGCAAAATAAATACCCACCCAGCAGACGCCCCTTTCCACGAGCTAAACAACATAGTCATGAGCCCACATCGGGCAGGGGCATTTGGAAATCATGACGTAGAAAAAGCACGCTACGCATTCATCGCAAATCTGATCAACCTCATAGCAGATAACAAAAACAACCCACAGCTACCTCCACCAGTGTGTCTAGAAACAGGCTATTGATCACCAAGCTAATGTCGCTCACCGTGCTTAAATAAAAGCCATAAGAAAAAAGGACCACCCAAAAGCGCAGTTACAATGCCAACCGGTATCTCAGAACTCACACTCACTGTCCTCGCTAACGTATCACACCACGTTAAAAACACCCCACCGAAGATTAACGAAGTCGGAACAAGCACTCTATGATTAGCGCCAAAAACTAACCGGCACATATGCGGAGCCATAATCCCCACAAACCCAATCGGTCCACATACAGTAATAATTCCAGCCACCATCAGTGATACAGCAAAAAACAAAACCACTCTAACACCATCAACATTCACCCCTCTACTAGCTGCTATCTCATCACTAACAGATAATAAATTAAGTTCACGCCGTAGATACATCACTATCAATCCCCCACTCGCTACAAAGGGAAACACCTGCAGCACAGAGTCCAGATTAGCCCTTCCTATATCTCCCATCAGCCAATGAATAACCCGGAAAGAATCACCAATATCCATCAAATATTGCAGCAACATAATCAAACTAGAAAAGAAAAAACTAATAGCCACACCTCCCAAAAGCATCGTCATAGGAGAAGACTTCCCAGAAGCCCTCACCAACCCATACAGCAACAATATAGAAAACACTGCCCCCCCCATCGCTGCCAAAGAAATACCACCAATACCCAAAATCGAAAAACTCAACCCCAGCTGAACCCATAAAGCCACTCCAAAAGAAGCCCCCCCCGCCACACCCAGTGTAAACGGAGTCGCCAACGCATTTCTAAACATCGCCTGAAACACCACACCACCTAATGACAAGCCCACACCAGCAAGAAATGCTAGTAACAAACGAGGAACCCTAATCTGCCAAAAAATAACAGCATCCAAGTCATCCACACCCATCGTAAAAGGACGCGCTAAAACGTCAAAACCAATAGACCTCTCACCCAGCCACGGAGTAACAAACACAGTCACCAATGCCAGAATTATTAAACACCATATCTTAACATTACCCTTCACACCTAACTAATCCCCCCCTCTCTATTCCTCACAGTCGGAACCACCATCCCACGCTCTGTATCAGGATGAGGAACTATCGTGAAATCAACTCCAAACAAAGCACGCAGTCCATCACACGTTATAACCTCACTAGCTAACCCCTCCGCCACCACACGCCCATCCTTCATACCAAACACATAGTCATAATCCATCGCTGCCCAGTTAAGATCATGTGTCACAGTAAGAATCGTCAAGCCACTGCTCTCAGCTACACCAGCCAAAAGCCGGTGAACCTCCTCACTCTGACGAGGATCAAGATGAGCAGACGGTTCATCTAAAATCAATATCTCTGACTCCTGCGCCAAAGCCGCAGCCAGACACACCTTCTGCCTCTCTCCACCACTCAGTGTATGAAGCTTCCTATCAATAAACTTACTCATATCAACCCTCTGCAGAGCATCCATAGCCACACCCTCTCCTTCCTTATCCTGGTATCCAAATCCACCCTCATAAGCATAACGACCCATCATCACAAAATCTAACACCGTAAACGAAACACTCGCATTCAACAACTGCGGAACATACGCAAGCTCCCTAGCAAGATCCACTCTAGAATACAAATTCACATCCCTACCATTCACCTCAACACGTCCAGAACTCGGCTTAACCAAACCCAGCAAACACTTCAAAACAGTCGTCTTCCCCGCACCATTAGCCCCCAAGATAGCCGTCATCGAACCCCGCTTCACCTTAAG
The DNA here is from genome assembly GCA_937934595.1 of uncultured Verrucomicrobiales bacterium. Lineage (GTDB taxonomy): Bacteria > Verrucomicrobiota > Verrucomicrobiia > Verrucomicrobiales > Akkermansiaceae > Rubritalea. The sequence goes on from CALGZA010000036.1 coordinate 14,787, forward strand.
AGAAACATCATCTAACAACCGCGACCTTCCAATCGAAAGCGAAACACCCTCTACCAAAATCGAATACTCTAAATCACCACTACCAGCTTTCAAATAATCTCCCATACCTATTCTATATCCCCCTCCTCAAAATGCTTTAAAATAGTAGACTTCCGCTCCACCTTCACCCCATGAATACCCTCAGAAAAAACATCCAATGTCTTCAAAAAACGAGGCCCCGGTAGAAAATGCTCAGCCCCATCAGCTATAACTACCCTCCTATTCTTAACCGCATCAAGCTCACCATAGACATTCCATAAGCCCTTTAACTCATCACGAGAACGCTCATTCACCACCTTCTTATTCACCAGATCAATAATAATATCAGGATTAAGATTAATCAGATTTTCACGTGATAACTTAGGAAAAGCCACCGGCCCATCGTAAGCATTCACCCCACCTGCTATCTCAAGTAACTCACGGTGATAACCACCACTCCCACATACTATAATCTGCTCTGGCTGCGATACGTCAGTCGAATGATGAATACATATCAATACTCGCGGCCTCCCCCTTCCCTCTACACTCTCTCTTACACGTTCAATATGCTCCCTAATCTCATCACAGATCGCAGCAGCTCTCTCCTCATTACCACAAAGTTTAGCAATCTCAGAAAATGAAGACACTATCCCTTCCACACTCTCATGATTCACACTCAATGTCTTGATCCCTATCTCCTCAAACTTCTGAACCAAACTACGCTGACTCTCTAACAAAACAACATAATCCGGCTTCAAAATTAACATCTGCTCAAAATCCACATCCACCATCCCACCTATCTTTGGTAAGTCAGCCGCTGCCGCAGGATAACTCGTATAACGGTTCACACCCACCACCTTGTCGCCTAGCCCAAGCGCAAACAACGTCTCCACATTGCTTGGAGACAAGCCTACCAGCCTCTCTGGAAACTGACCAGCATCAGACCTCTTCTCCGCATACATCGCCGCCTGCTCAGCAGACCACCCCCTCACCCAACTCCTTCCCAAATGACTCAAAACAAACAAAACCAACACACAAACCACCACAAACCATCCACCAGAAGACAACCGAAACAGAGATTTATTAACAAACAATTTCATAAGTAATACCAATTAATCTCTAAGTGACGCATAAACCTGATCCATATCAGTATGCTCTCTAACCAGATCAGCTAGCCTATCATACTGCTCCTCCTTAAATTCACCAATATCAAAATCCTGAAGTTCCTGATCACTCACAGCGGCCACCATCTGCGCCACCACCTCACTATTATCAAAACAACCATGAATATAAGTACCCCACGTCTTCTCATTCTTATAATAACCATCCATCACCCCATCCTCAAATTCACACAAAGGAGACGCCTCTGCACACTCACTCACACCCATATGAATCTCATAACCCTCACAAATCACAGCACCACCCCGGAAATAAAACCGCCTCTGCAAAGTCACCTTCTCCTCAGATAATGTCGTCACAACGGGCAACAAACCCAACCCAGGCATGGACTCCAGCTCACCTTCAACATGGTAAGGATCTCGTATCTCCTCTCCCATCATCTGATAACCCCCGCACACACCATAAACAGCCACACCATTATCATGTGCCCTCAGAACAGCACCCGCCAACCCAGACTTCCTAAGCTCACCCAAATCCCCCATCGTATTCTTTGAACCAGGTAAAATAATAATATCCGCCGCAAGAATATCTTCCTCATCACTTGTATAATACAGATTTACCTCAGGCACCCGCTCCAGAGAATTAAAATCAGTAAAATTAGACATATGATGAAGCAGCACCACAGCCACATTCACCTTGCCTCTTCTTGCCCCATGCCCCTTCAAACCTAAACAAACAGAATCCTCATCATCAATTTTAATGTCCCTAAAATAAGGAACCACAGCCACCACAGGAACACCTGTCATCTCCTCTAACATAGCACGCCCATCATCAAACAAGCTCATATCACCACGAAATTTATTAATAATAATCCCCTTTACCAGCTCTCGCTCCTCTACAGGTAGCAACTCTAAAGTTCCATAAACTGAACCAAAAACACCGCCCTTATCAATATCCGCTATCAAATACGTCGCCGCCCCAGCTGCCAACGCCACACGCATGTTCGTAATATCCCTATCTCGTAAATTCACCTCAGAAATACTACCTGCACCCTCAATCACCACAGGATTAAAATCCCGATCCAAAGAGCCATAAGACCTCATAACCTCACCAAATAACTCGTCACGGTCACCATCCCCAAAATACTCCGCAGCAGTCTGCACACCTATCGGCTTTCCATTCACCACCACCTGAGATGACGTGTTCGACATCGGCTTAAGTAACACAGGATTCATCTCAACCTGACAAGCAACCCCACACGCCTCAGCCTGTACTACCTGAGCCCGCCCCATTTCTAACCCATCAGCTGTCGCATAGCTATTCAGCGACATATTCTGAGCTTTAAATGGAGCAGGCCTGTAGCCATCTTGCTTTAATATCCTACAAAATGCCGTATTTATTATAGACTTACCAACATCTGAGCCAGTCCCCACAAACATGATCGGACGTAATCGCTCAGACTTCATCATTACAAATTAAAGTAAAATACTATAATAAATAAGCACTACCAGTGTATCGTTGCTCCACCAAAGAAACCAAACCCACTACCAGGCCTAACATTCTCACCACCACCAAATGCAGGTGATATACTATGGTGATACTCTTTATCTAATACGTTATCAATCCTTGCTGAAAGTGTAACCTTATCATTCACCTTGTAATCAGTATACAAATTGACCAGCGCATAATCCGGCAGTGACTCACCAAATAACGCGCGGTGCCCCTGATAAGTAGAAGACATTCCAATGTTCCACTTCTCAGTCGCTTTGTAATTCACCCTCACACTACCTGTATGCTCAGGAAGAAAACTAGGAGCCACCAGCGTCTGACGGTTTAACCACGTATAAGAAAGACTCGCCGTCACACGCTCATCTAAAAACGAAGCCTTTGCAAACACCTCCACACCACTCGTCTCGTTTACCGCATCACGGTTGCCATATAGAGCTCCTGAATCCCACCCCAAATAATCAATCGTATTATCTATCCTAGTCTCGAAGTAAGTAGCTCCTAATGTTAATTGCCCATCATTGAACTCCTGCTCTACACCAAAATCCCAGCCCACAGACTCTACAGGATCCAGAACATTATTGGGTATTTTATTATAAACTTCATAATACGTAGGCAACTGAAAACCACTACCCATACTCGCCCTAAATATCGTATTCGTAGCCTCTAGCTTATAAGATCCTGCCACCTTACAAGTAGTCACATCATCCTTAAAACCATTCGCTGCATCCTCCTCATAATCCGTCCAGCGTAAACCACCAGATACATGAAGAGCATCAGTCACATCCCACACATGGTTCACATAAAGCCCAGTCTGCTTTCGCCTATTCCTACTAAGAAAAAGGTTTTTATACTCTGAATCCTCATAAGAAATACCTGCAGCTGTAGAATGTTGAGGTCCCCACACCAGCGTATTATCCCAATAAGCTGCAAACTTATTAGCATCCGTACTGTAAGTCTTCATATCCCCTGCATTAGGATTATAGGTAGCATAGTTCTCATCATAATAACCTAAAGTCAACTTCGATGACCATACATCACTCAAATCATACTCACTAAAAATAGTAGATAAATTAGAGTCAAACTCAGCATCAGAATTCCGCGGATAGGACGGATCACTATACACAGGTAGCCTTCTCTGCGTATCTACTCCTCTTGTCGTTAAACCAAAACGTAACCTCTCAGATACATCATAGTCTAACCGCAATTGATACGAATTAGAGTAAAACTCGCTATTGGGTAAATCATTATCAGTCTTCTCCCTCCCAAGACTCATTGAGTAAGACAGCTTACCACTACTCCCCTGCATCCCAAAACTAGAATAATAAGAATCAAAAGATCCCGCCTCAAAACGTAAACTACCTCGGTAATCCCCAGCCCCCTTCGCCGTAGACAAACCAAGCACACCAGATACAGAACTCGCTCCATACAGCACCCCCTGAGGCCCCTTTAAAACCTCTATCTTCGATAAACCTGAAGTACCACCAATGCCATAAAAAGTTCCAGTACTAAACCCACCAGAACCATCCATCCTAAATCCATCGATGATCACACCACTATACTTACTAGCATTACCCCTTATAAACAGTGATGATGTAGTGCCTCGCTGACCAGATGATGTGTCAGAATTCACCCCAGGAACTAACTTCAAAGCATCATCCAGCTGCCTCACCCCCTCGCGGTCAAGTTGCACCGCATCCAAGATGCTAACAGAATTACCCACCTTATCTAGGTCAGTTTTTATACGAGTCGCAAACACAGTACTCTCCTCAAGATCCTGCACATCCTTATCCGCCTCAGCTCCAACACTAAGATTAAAACTTGATAACAATAACCCTCCTGCGCAAAAAGTGCGCAAGCCTACTCTCTCAATCTCATGTAGAGATGATTTTCTTATTTTCATTTATATATATGGTTCCTACCCGTCTTACGCAGGTAATTGATCCAATATCCTAAGGCTGGTACCCTGACTTAATATATCATTCGTAATGAACCATATAAATCACAGTGGCGTAACCGCTCCGGAATTTGAACTCTCTCAAGCCCAGCACCGGTATTCCCCATCTATTGCCTGCTCGTGCCACGAGCCTCCCTAGAAAATCAAAATCACTCATTACAAGTAACTTCGTCCCGCACGTAGTAGTCAGAAAATCAACAATAGCAAGAAATGATTCTATCTAATGAAACAAACATCCCATGCAGTAATACCAAAAAAACAAACAAAAGAATCATTTCTCTCTATCTCAAAAACATAATAAAAAAATGACACATGATGCATCACTAAAGAACATCGCAGCTAGAATGAAACAGCCCCTAAAATACCCCAAAATGCACTTAAACCCCGAGAGCACATGCCACAAATACCAGCAAAGCCTCTAACATAAACTTACTACTCTCCCACACCATACTTCTCCTTCGCCTCCTTAAGAGGCACCGCTGTAGATGCCCCATCTTTCATCGCTATGATATAAAATCCATTACTAGGCTTCGGTGAAACAATAAACGCCTGCTCCGGATTCCCTCCAGCATCCACCCTCATTACCCAGTCCATCAAAACACCTGACTCAGGATCCCTAAACTTCATCGAATCTTTCACCTTAAGGTCAGCATACTTGACCCAATGCTCATTCAAAACCTTAGCCTGCAGAGCCAGCGTATATACCTGCCTTACCTTCATTATCTCCATAGTCTTTGCACTCGCAACCAAAGACGCCCTCATTGTCTTGCCTATCCGAGACATCAATAGCTGATCAGCCACATCAGAATCTGCAGTAAATGTACTAAAATAACGACAAATAACCAACATTTGTAAACCCACAGGCTGATTCGCACCTTCTATCTTCTCTCGAGTACTGTCCCAAAATGCTAATTGCTTCTCAAAACCCTTTACTCTGACATTATTCTTAAGACGCTCCTTATCTGCATCAGCTAAAACAAACACACCATCCCTCCTATATTTTTGTAACACGCCAGCAGCTACTTTTTTAAACCCACCTCTCGGCACAGCCTTACCCCTAGACTTCGCCACACCTTCTAACGCAATCAGAAAGCCTTTCATAAACCTCTCCTCTAAAACATTAAGATCCCCAACAGCTGCCCCACCTTCAACATCCACTGGCTTTTTTGCACGTAAATCACTACCAGTTGCCATACCGAACACCACTAACAACAACACACCCATAACTCCAAATCTTCTATTCTTCATAATCGTACCTATTGAATAATTCTCTTCTTCTCACCCTCCACATCCACACTCACAAACGTCACATTCGTAGAAAAAATAGACTCATTATCATCCGCCCTACCACAATAAACCTCTACATTATAAGTAACAGATGTCTTCCCTAAATGCTTCTGCTCACAATGTATTACAAGTATTGAACCATTACTCACACCATGCTTAAAAACAACCTCATCCATCCCTATCGTAACAAACTTACGCTTCGGAAAATCCAAACTCGCAGCTATAAAACTAGCCTCATCCACCCAGCTCAACAACGTCCCACCAAACAAAAAACCATACTGGTTCAAATCCGTCGTCATTACTAATCTACTAGTCTCATGTTTCATATCTCTATTCTATTTTCGGTGAAATTTCTACCCGCTTATAACGAGCTGGTGACTGAGGAGAATGCGTCTCCACAGGCGCATCCATCAACGCATTATGCACCAAACGCCTATAATACGCATTCAGAGGACGCGTCCTAACAGACTTACCAGTCTGCGCAACCTTAATTGCCAACTCCTTAACGTTAGACAATAAATCACCCTCCTGGCCCTGCCGATATCGGTCACAGTCCACCTTCACCCTCGGAGCATCCTCATAATGCTTCTGCAATATCCGGTTCACCAAATACTGAATATCCTCCAGCCTATCTCCATTCTTGCCAATGATACTCTTACTGTGCTCAGATCCAATATGCAGACACAAACCACTATCCATACGCTCCCCACTTACCTCTATATCAAATCCAAGATGACCCATCATCGTCATTAAAATCTTCTCAGCCGCCAATTCCCAATTCATAACCACACTATAAGCCCCTCTCTTAACAAGCGCAATATCGAAATATTGCTTGCTGGAAAACCACCCCACAGCTAAAACTAATTAAAGCCAATCACCCATCATAACCTAATGCCAGCTAAGCCAAACATCCACCTCATCCACGGAACTGACGACGGCGCTGTCGCAGAAGCCGCCACCAAACTATTTAACCAAGTCAAACCATCAGATGAAAACGACTTCTCTAACGATATCATCGACGGAAACGCAGACAACGCTGAACACGCAAACAAAATCTGCCTAGACACCATCCAAGCCCTCCTCACTCTACCATTCTTCGGTGGAGCAAAAGTCGTCTGGCTCAAACGCGCAACATTCATGGGCACAGACAGAACAGGTGAAGCAGCACGCGCAAAAGAAGGAGTAGAAGCTATTCTAGACACACTCGAAGCAGGCATCGGAGACGATATCCACTTCATCATCTCAGCCACTGCCATCCATAAAAGTCGCAGATTCTTCAAATACCTCAAAAAACACGCCAACCTCATAGAACACAACAAACTAGACACATCAAAAGATGGCTGGGAAGAACAAGTCGCCATCATCGTAGAAAAAAAAGCAGCCGCGCTAAAAATCACTTTCGATCAAGATGCCATGGAACTATTCGTCGCCCTCGCAGGTGAAGACACTCGCCAAATCAACAACGAACTCGAAAAAATCGACCTCTACATCGGAAAAGAAAACAGAACAGTCAGCATTCAACACGTCCGTGACATCGTCCCCCTTTCCCGTGCTGGCGTCATCTTCGAAATAGGCAGCTCCATCCAGAAAGCAGACGCCATCCGCGCGCTAGAACTCATTGATCAGCAACTAGCCAGAGGAGAATCAGCCATCGCCATACTTCGCGCATCTCTCATCCCCACCATCCGTAACCTATTCATGGCAAAAGCTGTCCAGCAAATGTTCCCTAACCAACAACTCGACCGCTTCAACATCAGCAAAACACTCAACTCACTCCCCAGCAGCGACACCCAATGGCTCCCTCAAAAGAAAACCGGCGGAGTCAACACCTGGTCACTCGCATTCGCCATCATTCCTGCAAGAGCATACCCCATGAGCGCACTCATACACGCACTAGAATCAGCACTATACGCAGACAAAAACCTCGTCACCACAAGCCTAGACCACCGCATGATTCTCCACCGCCTAGTCGTCGAACTCATCTCATCAGCCACCACCAAAAACAAACCAAAACAACACGCATCCTAAAATAACCACCATGAAAATAACCCTCATCGCCCTCACCGCAGGCGCAGCAGCTGGACTACTAGGCGCACTCTGCGGTGTAGGTGGTGGTATCGTCATGGTCCCCATATTCACCACAGCACTCGGCATCGAGCACAAAAACGCCATCGCCACATCACTCGCAGTCATCGTCATCACAGCACTAGTCGCCACCATTAACAACGCTCGTCCTCACACCACAGTAAACATAGACTGGCGCATCGTCGCCATCACAGCCACAGGCGCAGCCATCGCAGCATGGTGGGGCTCAGACCTCATGCACCAACTCAAATCCCCCATCCTCACCAAAATATTCGCCATCACTCTCATCCTATTCGGCGTCAAAATGCTCATCACCAAATAACCAAATAACACACATGCCACTACCTAAACTATACATCCCTGGACCAGTCGATATCGCACCAGAAACATACGCCGCCATGGCAGAACCCATCATCGGACACCGCGGACCAGACTTCGAAAAACTCTACGCAGCCATCCAGCCAAACCTCAAAAAAATCGCAGGAACAGAACATAACATCTTCATATCAACATCATCAGCATGGGGAGTCATGGAAGCGGCCATCAAAAACCTCGTCCAATCAAAAGTCCTCAACCTCTGCTGCGGTGCATTCTCAGACAAATGGTACTCAGTAGCCAAAGCATGCGGTAAACAAGCAGAAAAAATACAAGCAGAATGGGGACAACCCATAGACCCAGAAACAGTCCGCGCAAAACTCCAAGAAGGAGGGTTCGACACCGTAACACTCGTACACAACGAAACCTCAACAGGCGTCATGAACCCACTCAAAGAAATCGCAGCCATCGTCAAATCATTCCCAGACACACTCCTCGTCGTAGACACCGTATCATCATTCTCAGCAGTACCCACACCCATGGACGAACTCGGCATAGACGTCCTCCTCGCAGGCGTACAAAAAGCCCTCGCACTCCCCCCAGGCATCACCATCTTCGGAGTATCCCCCGCCGCCCTCAAACGCGCAGAAACCACCCCAGACAGAGGATACTACCTAGACTTCCTAGAATTCGCCAAAGCTGACAAAAAAAATAACACACCCACCACGCCAGCCATCGCCCTACTCTACGCACTCAAACACAAAGTCAACGCCATCGCACAAGAAGGACTAGAAAACCGCTACGCGCGCCACACCAAGCTCAACAAAATGCTCATCGCATGGGCCAACAAACACGGACTAAAAAGCATAGCACCACCCTCCGCACAATCCCAAACCCTCCTCTGCATAGACAATAAAGACAACCGCATCGACGTCCCCGCATTCATCAAAGCACTCAAAAACAAACACAACATCCTCATAAACGGAGGATACGGCAAAATCAAAGGCACCACCTTCCGTATCTCAAACATGGGCAACGAAACAGAAACCACCATCAACCACCTCACACAATGCCTAGACGACATCATAAAAGACTTCATCTAACCAAAAAAACATGCCCAGCCACACCAACAACCCATACGCACCACCAGAAACCAACAGCAACCCCCAGCCAAACACACAATACCTAGAGCAAGACGGCTACAGCCACAAAGGCCAGCTCATCGCAAACCAACACTTCAAATCACCCCCCATCTGTGCCAAACTAGGCACACCCATCCCACCAGAAACCAACACAAGCAAAACAGAAATCACGGTTACCAGAACCACCCCACTCCCCAGAATCCTAGCCGCCCTCGCCTCCCTGGCAGGATTCATGCTCATCCTACTATTCTGCCTTTACGGAACCTTCTACCACATCACACCAAAAATAGTCGCCTACCTCCTCATCACCAAACTCATCAAACACCTCTGCACTAAACCCTACAAAATACCCTTCTACCTCTCACCCACATACACCCGCATCCGCTCACGCCGCATCAAAACATTCGCCGCCATAGCCATCATCCTCACCCCACTCCAAATCTACGCAATCATCCAGCAAAGCATTAGCATCTCACTCCCCACCCTCATCATAGCCATCATAACCTACGCCCTATACACACTCAAAACAACCTACTTCATCGTCACCCAAACCATCGGAGAATACCACTACATCACAGGCGTCCACCCAAACCTACTCCAAACCCTCCACCCACTACCCGCCACCCAACAATCCCCCTAATCAGCACTATTGGAGTTGTAAAATAAAAACTTATCACTAGGGTTCCCCCCCGTGTCAGATCAACCACAAAACACCCCGCTCCACGCAAAAACCAAAAAAAAGCCACGCCCAGTCAAAAAACACTGGCGTAAGCGGTGGTCCCTACGCGCACTCATACTCCTCCTCATACTCATAACCTACTCAGCATGGCAAATGTGGGACATCAACCACTTCGGCCACACAGATGACCAGTCCTCAGCTGACTGCGCCATCGTCCTAGGAGCCGCCGCATGGCATAACAAACCATCACCAGTCTTCAAAGAACGCATCAACCACGCCATCATACTTCTCAAACAAAAACGCATCAAAGCCATCATCCTCACAGGCGGATACGGAAACAACGCACAATACGCAGAATCAGAAGTCGCCCGCAAATACTGCCTCAAAAACGGCGTCCTCCCTCACCAAATACACATCGAAAAAGCATCTCAAACCACCCAAGAAAACATCATTGAAGCTAAAAAAATCATGCAGCAAAAAAACTTCAAAAACACTCTCATCATAAGCGACCCCTGGCACCTCAAACGCGCATGCAACATCGCAAAACACTACAAAATTAAAGCAAAACCATCAGCAACCAAAACATCACTCTACACATCAGAAAAAACCCAGACCACATTCATCTGGAAAGAATTCCTCTACCTTCACCTCTGGAGACTCAACTAATTAATAACCATGACAGTAAACTTCAACACAGCAAACATCACCGCACTAACTCTCGCAAAAGTAGGTAACCCACAACGCGGAGAATCACTCAAAACATCAAAAGAACTCTGCCGCTTCAGTGACCAAGACAAAGACATGCTAACCCTAGCATTCACCAAACCATTCAGAAACCTAGACCGTAGCAGCTTCTACCACTCATCAAACATCGAACTAAACGAAATGTTCAGCTTCGCATCCACCATCTTCGACCAACCAGAAAGATTCCTCACATACTCCCGCAAAATAGCCAGACACCTATTCGACCAAACAAAACACCCCAACATCAAATCCGGTGACCTCTGCATCGCAAGCATCGAAGGAATCAAAGTAGACGGCAAAACAACTAACGCCATCGCCATCATCAAATCAGAAAGCCTATTCCCATTCCTAGAAATCTCCGACAAAGACGGCGACCTACAACTCACCACACACAACGGAATCTACCCAGAAAAAATCGACAAAGGATGCCTCATCCTAGACACAGACCGCCAAAACGGAAACATCCTATACACATTCGATAAAGCAGGCGCTGACACCAACTTCTGGGTCAGAGACTTCATCGGCGCTCGAGCCAAAAAAGACAACGACTTCAAAACACGCCAATACGCAGACATGTGCGTCTCATTCGCAGAAGAAGGACTCCCAGGTGACGTCCCCACAGAAGAACGCTACCGAGTCGCCAATGACGCCATCACCTACATGAACGAACGTGAACAATTCGATGAAACACACTTCCAAGAAGAAGTCCTAAAAGAACCCTCACTCGTCGAAAACTTCCAAACCTTCAAAAAACAATTCAAAGACGAAGACGGAGAAGAACTAGACCACAACTTCACCATCTCAAAAGCACAACTCAAAAAAGCCAGCAGCAAAATCAAAGCAGCACTCAAACTAGACACAGGTGTCATCATGCGCTTCACACCAGACTTCGTCGAACGAGAATCAGACATCCTAGAAAGAGGCTACGATGAAGAAATGAAAATGAAATACGTCAAAATCTACTACAACGAAGAACTCTAAAACCTCCACCTCCACCTTCCCCCCAAAAAAAATCCCCACAAAAAAACTGGAATAATCAGCCCCCTCGTCTATCATACCTAATAATAACTCAAAATAACCACCCCTCCCTTAAGACCAATCACTAACCATAGACGAAACACCGCCATGACCAAAAAAATCACACTCATTCCCCTTCTCCTCCTCACACTCACCATCACCACCCTCGCAGGAGGTAAACACCAACCAGAAATCACCCCCAAAGCGCGCCAAATAATAGCACTAAAAACACTCAAAAAATCCCCTAACTCCATCCTCGTATTCGCCAAAGGACTCGTCTGCGAATCCTGCGCCATCGGCATCAGAAAAAAACTCCAGCGCCTAAAATTCATTAACACCAAAATGCCAAAAAAAGGAATCACCCTAGACGTCTATTCACAACTCGTCACCATCACACTCAAACCAAAAGCACCCATCAACAAAAAAGCCATAACAAAAGCCATCAAAAGCGCAGGCTACAAACCCATCACACTCTTCATCCTCGGAAAAAATAACAAACTCATCACACACCCACTTACCCAATAATCACCCAATAATCACCCACTACACTCATGAAAATACTCTGGGCACTCGCCATCACCACACTCCTCCCGCTCAAACTCATTGCCGACCAACCCATCACCAACATGATGCCCCGCTGGAACAACGGCTACGGATTCCAATTCATCCAAGAATACCGCCACAACACTGACCTACTCCTCGGAAAACAAAAAATAGGCAACGGACTATCAGAAGAAGCTCACATCATAAACATCGAAGGAGTATACACCTGGAAACGATGGATCCGCCTCACAGCCAAACTCCCATACACACTCCACGCCAAACGTCAGCTACTAGACCAACAAGGAAACACATTCACCCAAACCACACAAGGAATAGGAGACCTCACACTAGCCCTACCACTCAAAAAATACTTCAACCTAGACGGCAGATCGGGATCCTGGACCATCGCACCACAACTCAGAATCCCACTCACAGGTAAATCCCCATACGAAATCGGTGACGGAGAATGGGGCGGCGGACTATCACTAGGATATGAAACAGAAACAGCACAATGGTTCTTCGGAACCAGCACCACAGCATGGGTCTTCGATAACCACGAACCCTTCGAAATATCAACCAGCATCGACCTAGGACGCAACATAGCAGCATTCGGATCCAGCGGCCAAATCACATGGGAAACAGACTTCACTTGGGAAGACAACGGATCACGTAAAATCAAAGCAGGACCAGCCATATACTGGAAACTAAATGACACCATTCACCTCCGTGCAGACTGGAAACACCACTTCTACGAAAAAAAAACCATCCTAGACCACGGAAACGGAGACACCCTCAAGCTAACACTAGGATTCGTATTCTAATACAATCAACCCATCAGCCCACCTCAAAAAACAAAACGAACGAACAAACGGACCCCCCAAACTCCCAGACCTAGAACGAATTACACCATTTTAACTATTAGAATGGATTGATAGCACAACAAGATAGCAAGTGTAGCAAGGCAAGAGGAAAGCGAATAGCGGACTATACAACTGACCAATAACAACGCTAATCTTGATATACTGTTTTGCACTTCATAAAATCAGCGCTGCTGCTGTTCCCAAATGTATTAAAACTACTAGCAACCCAGACTAACTGTGAAAATGGTATTATGGAGGAGATATGAAGAAAAATCAAAAAAGAAGAAGCACGTCCAGGTATTCCTGACGTGCTTCTAGTTGTTTACGAAAATATAGTTGTAGCTTTGATCAAAACCCAAAAACGTCTTCTAAATCTGTGTCTGGATCGTCGTATTTTTTCATGGTGCCTAACCATTCTTCTTTGCCTTGTTTGATGAGGTCTTGGAATTCTTGGTAGTCGGTTTTTGAAAATGCTCCAAGGTCATTGAGCCAGCCATAAAACTTTTTAAAGCTAGAGATATATTCTTTAATGGAGGATTCGCTTGACCACATACATTTGCGGATGAACCAACTGCCGAGGAAGTAATCGATGTGAAACATTGCCATATCGACTGTGGGTATCTCGTCTTCTTCACAGGTATTGATGATGAAATCATTGCCGTAGAACGCAATGTTCGAGCAGTGCTTTTCTATGGTTTTTTTAGTAAGTCCCTTTTTTTCAAGATAGACATAAAATGCTCTGATTTTGTTGTCGTTGATCTTGATGGTGCGTTCTGCCATTTCTTCGTAGTCGTCTTCGCTCATGATAGCTATGGTGTTTATTGCAATACATTTATAGATTTCCCATTTTTTCCCAAGCTTTTTTAGCTGTGTATTTGGAGGCTTGAAATAGTGCTTCTTTGCTATGACTACGGAGGGTGAGCTTGCCTGGTTTGGTTTCCCAATTGTGGATGGTTTGGGTGGAGACTCCGAGGAGGAGGGCGAACTCGATGTGGGTCATGCTGAATTTTTTACGGAGCTTTGCAACGTTGAGGCCTGTCGGGTCGAAAAGCTTCGCTGCTTTTTTCTTGGCGGTTTTTTTAGCGGCAGCTTTCTTTTTTATCGGTTTTTTAGCTTTGCTTGGTCTCCTGGCTGGTAATGGAGAATCTGCCATTTCTACCCCGAAGACATCTGATAAATCTGTGTCTGCTATGCGTCTTCTACTACTCTTTGCTTCTCTTTTTTCGTTAGAGTCGAGATCTATATCTGAGGAAATGAGCTCATTGTGATCTATGCCACGGAGGGTGAAAAGGAGTTCTGGTTGGGTGTCAAGTCTGGCTCCTATGCCGTAGAGGACGGCGGCAAGGTGTTTGCACATGTAAGCTCCGTCTGGGCAGTCACAGCGGAGCTTGATTTCATCAGGGGCAGGGAAGAGTCCATACTGTTTGTCGGTGACCGTTTCTAGGATGTTTTCGGGAAGTTTGCCTTGGAGGAGAGAGAGAAGAGAGTTGATCTTCCCTGTGCATTTCTTTTTAAGAGTCCGCCATTTAGTGACTGAGAGTTTGGTAATATTAATTCTCACACTGTAAGGCTCTGAGCCACTGACCATAGCGTTAATATTACCTTCTAAGATGTCTAGGTGGCATACGGACCCGTTGCGGACGTAGGTGCGTCCTCGGTCTAGGCGGTTGGCTAAGTCTGCGTAGGATTCTAGATGATCACACCAGGCAGTGCCCCAGAATGTTTTGGTGATTTTTCTACCTTGAATAGTCACGGGCTGCGGTGTGATGCCCTGCTTTTCAGCCATTTGTTGCACTTTTAGTATCCCTTTGGCTCTGCGTTCAGCAACGGGGACGTAAGGTTTCCAGTGTCCGTAACTCATGTTAATGCTCTTAGATTATAGTTTGATCAATGTCGAGGCTGACGGTGTTGATGAGTTCTTCATTACTCATTTCTGTCAGGAGTGTGCTAGCTTCTCCTTCTAGGAGTTCGTTTGCCATGTTAGATTTGTCTTGGATGAGAGTGTCAATTTTTTCTTCGAAGGTGCCTTTGGTGATGAATTTGTGGACGAGGACGTTGCGTTTTTGTCCAATGCGGAAGGCTCGGTCTGTAGCTTGGTTTTCGACTGCTGGGTTCCACCATCGATCGAAGTGAATGACATGCGAGGCCTCTGTGAGAGTGAGTCCTGTACCGCCTGCTTTGAGAGAGAGGACAAAGAATGGTGGGCCGTCAGGATCCTGGAATTGTTTGACCATCTTCTGGCGTTGTTTGACGGGGGTGCCGCCGTGAAGGATGAGTCCTTGGCATCCGAAAATCTCTTCTAGCGTGGCGGCCAGAGGCTGGGTCATTTCTTTGAATTGGGTAAAGACGAGCACTTTTTCTTGCCGTTGAGAGACTTCTTGGCAGAGTTCCTTAAGACGTAGGAGTTTGCCACTGTTATCGATGTGGTAGTCTTTGTTGCCCAGAAGTTGGTCTGGATGATTACAGATTTGCTTGAACCGCATGAGAAAAGAGAAAATGAGACCACGGCGCTGAATGCCGTCGAGGTCCTGGAGAGATTTTTCTAACTCGTTAACGGAAGTTTGGTAGAGGGCTGCTTGTTGCTTGGTGAGGGTGCAGTAAGTCTTAAGTTCGGTTTTATCAGGAAGGTCGGTAATGATGGTTTTATCGGTTTTGAGGCGTCGTAGGATGTAGGGAGAAATAAGGGTGCGTAGTGGGGTAAATTGATCGTGTTGGCGTTTTTCTAGGGATTTGGTAAATTGTTTAAATTTGGTGAGGTTTCCTAACAGCCCTGGAGAGATGTAGTCGAAGAGTGACCAGAGGTCTGAGAGGTTGTTTTCTACTGGGGTGCCAGTGAGGGCGATTCTGGCGTTGGCTTTGAGCTTTTTAGTGGCTTTGGTTTGTCTGGAGTTGGGATTTTTGATAGCTTGTGCTTCATCTAAGATGGCGAGGTTCCACTGTTGTTCTGTTAGCCATGGCTGGCGCAGGAGCATGCCGTAAGTGGTGAGGATGATGTCTGATGTGTTGAGTGTCTTCTCTGGGAAATGAGAGACGCTTTTTAGCTGTTCTTTGGTGGTGGCTGAGGGGTGAATGATGAGAGTGCGGAGAGTGGGACTAAATGTTTCTATCTCGGCTTTCCAGTTGTTGATGAGTGAGGCGGGAAGGACGAGAATAGATGGTGGTGTTTTTCCTTTTGATTCTTCTTTAATGGTAGCGAGAAGTGAGATGATCTGAACTGTTTTACCAAGTCCCATATCGTCAGCTAGGCAAGCACCGAGACCAAGATTTACGAGTAGATGAAGCCAATCTTTTCCTATTTGCTGATAAGGACGTAAAGTGCCCTGGAAGGTTGTTGGTGTGCTGCCATTTTGATTTTCTAGGAGGTGCTTAGTGGGATCTCGGAGGTGATCTAGTGTTTTCTTGAGCCAAGGTCCTGCGTTTACCATAGACCATGAAAGCTCTTGGTCTTCGCTGAGGTTGTCGTTTAGTTGTGTGGGGGCTCCTGCGAGTAATCTCATTCCTTCAAGGAAGGTGACGCCATCTCCAGCGGAGTTCGCTTCTACTTCTTGCCAGTGATCGAGTGCTTGCTGGAGCTTTTCTTTATCAACCTCTATCCACTGTCCTTTGATGAAGATAAGCTTTTCATTGGCTTCAAGGATTTGTTGCCATTCTTTTTTTGTTAGTGAGGCATCTCCTATCGCCATGGAGACCTTGAAATCAAGCATGGCATCCATGCCGAAACTTTTAGTTTGTTTGTTTCCTACGCTGACTGAGACGGTGGGGCGGGTGCGTTTTTTCCACCAGTTAGGGAGCTTTACGGTGAGTCCAGCAGCTTCTAAGGTTTCGCTGTCTTTGAGGAGTTGGAGGGCTTCGTCAGGTGTCCATGAAAGTGGGTAGAAGATGTCGCCGGAGTCGATCATTTCCTCTACGAAAGGGAGCTGCGTAGCGGCCTGCTGGATTGGAGTTAGTAGATTTTCTAATGCTGCCTTGTTTTCTGAGCCTGCATACTCCTTGAGGGCTTGTCCGAGCGGCTGATGTTGCACGTTACCAGTTGCTGAGAGCCCAGGGGCGTATGTTGCCATGAAGGCGAAGGGATAGTCTGGGTCTCGTTTATTTTCTGCTAAATGGAAGCAAACTCTGCCTACTTGGTTCCATTCAGGAGCTTGTTCATCTAGCCATGTGATTAGATCTTTCTTGGATTGTTGTATGGTGACGCGGATTTGATTATCTAGATACATCCAGATCGTGACAAGAACCTGATTAGAGAGGTATTCGCCACCCATCATGGGTGGTGCAGATAAAACCATTTCCATTTGTTTGATTTGATCCGGAATGGGGATGGCAGGGTAGGTGCCAGTTTTTTGAGAAAAAGAAGATTCTGGAAGTTTGCATAGCTCTATTAGGTATAGGCTGGCGAAGTCTCTCCAATAGGTAAAATCGGTTGGTAGCTTAGTAGTAGTTTTGTTCGCCGCAAGGGCAAATAGGCCTAGTGCAAAGTCTTTTTCAAAGTTGGAGATGAGGGTGTTGAGCCATACTTCGTCTATTATTTTTTGGGAGTCTGATTTTACTTCAACAGATTTTAGCTGAAGAGATCCGTGTGGAGTGAGGCAGATGGTATATGACATAATGATGTATTTTTTTAGATGAGGGGCTAAAGAAGTTTCTGTTGCTCTACTCTTACTTCTGCTTCTGTGTTGTCATTATGAATGGTTTCTCTGATAACTTTGTCTGTGATGTTAGAAATGTAATCTGTAAGGACATCATTTAGCTCGCAATATTCAGGCCAAAGAGTTCGGTCACAGAAGCTTTTAGGGACTCTTACCATCACGGTGGTATAGCGTTGGCGTTTATAGCGATAAGGGTTCAAGCCATAACGCCGAGCGAGGGCTACAAAGAGCTGGCGTGACCAGCGGTCAGTAAAGGTGAATTTATACTCTACAGGTGGGTCTTGATGAATGATATCCTCTAGTTTTTTAAGAATTTTTTCTCGAGCATTTTGAGCAGCATTTTTCTCGCCTTCTGTAGTAGCTCCAGCGAAGAGACGTTCTATCTTTTCTAGTTTTTGTTTTAGCTCATGCTCTGTCATAGCAACATGAGACTAAGAAGACTGTCAGTGATATTAAAGTTTAAAACTCTATATTTGAGAGTTGGCATAATCGAGAAATGATTAAAATAGTGTAGTTTTAAAAATCTGAGCCTCGTATCAGCCTCAGCCTGATACACATTAAAAGCTATCTAGTTCCAAACCCATGCCAAGGACAAGTTTCCTCAACATTCATTTTATCCAAAGACACACAAACACCGATAGAGTTATTTTGGATGACATTCATTTGCTCTCTCAGAAAAACTACGTTACTAAAAGAATTTATCTACCTAACAAAACCATGATCCAAGAATAGAAAGTTTGTCCGGTTTCTTGTCCTGTTTCAAATAGCACCAAAAGGGACATCTTAGAGACAGGATAGAGTTTGAGATATCATAACACAAAAAAAGCTTAACCCTTTGTGGATCAAGCCTTTTTTTGCATTTTCACCTAAATAAAAATGGCATCCCGTAGGGGATTCGAACCCCTATTGCCGCCGTGAAAGGGCGGAGTCCTAACCATTAGACGAACGGGACGCTGTAATGGTTGCGACTAGCGCGGGCGCAAAAGAACATAAAATCATGAATCACGCAAGAATTTTTTGCTATTTTCATCATTTTTTTATCTCACACTACCTACCCAAGCGCCCATAAAGCACCTTCATAAACCGCTGCACATGCCTGCGCGTATACAATCCACCACCAATACAACTCAAAAAATGATTCCTAAAACCCGGTATAATAATCGGCTTCCTCCCCACATACTTTAAAGCCGTGCTCACCACCTCACCCACTCCCATCCACTTGATCGGCAACTTACTATAATCAATGTCAAAATGATCTTTCCCAGGCGTATCAGTTGCCCCAGGACACAAAACACTCACACCTACCCCATCAGCCTTACCCTCCCAGTAAAGTGACTCACCCAGATTAACCAAATACCCCTTAGTAGCAGAATACTGAGCCATATAAGGAACCCCCTGAAATCCCAAGCTCGATGATACAAATAAAATCTTCCCAGACCCAGCCAAACGCATCCTCGGCATATAAAAATGCGCTAACTCCATCGGAGTAACACAATTCAACTGAACCAAACCCACATCATCAACCACATCCACAGAACCAAAATCCCCAGGATACCCAAATCCCGCATTAGAAATCAATAAATCAACCTCAGGCGCAAATTCAGTCACTCGCCTCGCCGCACCAACCTCAGACAAATCACAAACCAACACCCCCACCTCCACACCATAAGAACCCATCAAACGCTCAGCCAAAGCCTCTAACAAATCCCCCCTACGTGCCACCAAAACCAAATCCCAACCCTCCTCCGCCAATCGCACCGCAAACTCCTCACCAATTCCAGAAGAAGCACCCGTCACCAAAGCTCTCACTTAAGATCCCCTCCACGCATCGTATGATTAGCAGACAAGTCCCCATCCTCCACCAACCCCATCCTAACAGCATCCTCCATCGCCACAGGCTTAGCTTTACAAACCTTCTGCCAATCCGGAAAATTCCACCTATTCGGAAACCCCTTACACTGAAATGGCTTCACCTCCTGAATCTTACAACGCCCATCCTCCAGCATAATGCACTCATCATTCTCACGCTCAATCAGAGACAAACCATTCCTATTCATCCGCAATCTCGTAAAATCCTGAATAAACACATCCTCATCCATACCAAGAAAACCAGCAATAGCTCGCACCTCATCATCACTCACCTTCACATCACCCGGCCACTTACAACAAGCCGTACAACGGTCACACTGATACCAAACCTCAGAATCCATCGCCATATCACTAATACCTCGGAACCCTATTCCCATAAACTCGCCCCGGATAAACTGAGTCCTGGCGCCCATAAGGAGAGCCATAACCCCCCTGCCCAGCATACCCACCAGAAACCCCAGTATCCCTACTAATCATCTTATAATAACCTAACACCTTATCCTGAAACGCCCGCCACTTCCGCCCAGGCCTCCCATTATCCAACAAAAAATGCGGACAATTCTTATTCGGCTTACTCACACCCGCCCTCGGCCAATGATAATGAGGCACCACATTCCCAATAGGAATACCATGACGCTTCATCAAATAAGCAGCCAACTTCGCCGTCCGCTCAACCGTAGCTGACCGGCTATTCCCCCTATTCTCACACATCTCCAAACCCAACGAAAAATTATTCCCAGGCCCATCAAAATCCGCATGCTCACCCTGCTCATTATCTGGTAAATGCTGCACCACACGTGACTGATCTATCGTATAATGCCACACCAAATAACCTATCCTATTACCACCACGTAACTTCCTCGCCCTCAGCTTCCCATTCTTCAGCGCCTTACTATGCTGCCACGCATCCGCGGATGCACTATAATTCTGTGTACTATGAATCGTTATATAACGCGGATCCATATGCCGCCTATACTTACGAGCATGCCTGCCATAAGGAATATAATCCCGCCTCAAATTCACCTGCCTCAACAATTCACCTGAAGAAATCCGCGGCCGGCTATCAGGAATCCCACCACCAGCATAGCCCACACTCTGCGGATAACTCGGAGAATAAACAGACGCACCAGAATAAACAGACGGCCCAGGACCACTCCCACACATCGTCAACACCCCTACCATCACCCCTACCAACGAAAGATTAAACCATAAATGAGAAAACATAATCACCATCTATACACTCACTTCTCCCAAAAAGCCAGACCTCTTTACAAACTCCATTTCCCCATAAACCACCACTACCTGAGACGTACCTCCTTATCCAACTCAAACGCAGAATCACCAAATCAACCTTCACCGCCCCAGCATCAGGCCCAGAAGCCCCCTCCCATGTATCATAAGATGTACCTGCCGCCGGAGGCCTAGAAAAATCCCCCGGATAAGCCACCCCAGCCGCATCCCCCACCTCAGCTCCACTCATCACCACCCCACCTAGAAACACCCCAGTCATAAACACCAAAACACAGAAACTCCTAAAATCAATCATCATAATCAACTCTTACCAAATCCAAAAGACACTAGCAAGAGCCCACCTATCCATCATCAAATATTCACCTCATAACCAAAAAAATTAACACACATTTTATATAAAAAAATCCAATAACCTGAACCCTCAACCCTAACACAAAAATGACATAACCCACAAATAAACTTTAATAATTGATCATCCAGCAAATTCACAATACGAACTAACATGATCAAAACCTACAACCACAAAAACACCATAATGAAATATCTATGGTTTATGCTAACAATATTAACACTCGCCAACACCGCTAAAAGCGCTCGCGGCGGCAGACACTGGGGACCACTCGGATTTGAAACCATCAACCACAAAATCACCCACATCTACAAAGGATCCCCAGCACACGGATTACTAAAAGTCGGCGACATACTCTCCAGCAATAACAACAGAATAACATTATTCCAAAAACACTTCGACTCCCTAGAAGCAGGAAAAAACCAAGGCAAAATAAAAATCGAACTAAACGACGGCCGCTCAGTCCAACTAAAAATCCCCAATAAAGGATCCTGGTCACCCTCAGCCCCTATCCAATGCAAAAAATGTGACCAATTAATCCAAGAAACCACCAGCTACATCATCAAAAATAACGCTCTCGGCAGAAGAAACATGAAATCTCTTGCCCTCCTAGCCCTCCTAGCAACAGGCAAAGAAGAAGCTATCAGCTACGTCAGAAAATCAATGGAACTTATTCCCGCATCAGGAACAGGATACAGCAACTGGTTCAATGCATATAACAACATACTCCTCTGTGAATATTACCTCATCACAAAAGACGAAACCGTCCTGCCCATCATCAAAAAAATCATCACCAACCTTGACCGCAACCGCGACGGAGCAGGAATCTGGGGACACGGCGCCCAATCAAAAATAATGCCAGGCGCATTCAAACCTCTCCGCCAAGTAGGCTACGGATCAATAAACGCTACCACCTACGCCTGCCACCTCTCCATGATACTTGCAGAAAAATGCGGCCTCATAAATGACCCCAATATACTCAAAAGAAATCGTAAAGTCACCGCCTACATTAAATCCTGGGTCGGCCGTGATCTATTCTACTCCATAGCCAGCTACAGCGATGAAACCTCATTTGCCAAAAACGGCCTATCTGCAATGGCTGCTCTCATTCTTGCTCTAGAAGGTGACATTGAAGAAGCCCGCTACTTTATCGGCATATCACTTGCCGCAGGTAACGATATCGAAAAAGGCCACACTGGACCCTACTTCGGACTATTCTGGACAGGACTAGGCGCCTCACTCGCAGGTGACAAAGCCTCCGCAGAATTCTTCAAAGAAATACGCTGGCTAAGAAACGGACACAGACGCTGGAATGGAGGATACAGATACGACAGCAGAGTCCAGCTAGGATACAACGCTCTCAGCGAAGAAGCCCCTCACCTCCTCAATCTAGCCAGAGGCAGAAAAAAACTCATCATCACAGGTAAAAACGCAGACAAAAGACTAACCTTCACAAACAAACAAATAGATAATATCCTCAAAAAATTTGATCCAAAAAAAGCACAATCCCCAGAGTGGTTCATCACACACCGGAACAGCTACAACCCAGCTAAAAGAAAACATGTCGCCATGAAAATTGGCAAACAACTATCTCAGCCTTCCTTCTATCAATGGGTGAAAAAGAACATCCAAGCAGGCAGCCTCATGAACAGAATCGGCGCATTTGACATCATCAAATACTCCAGCCGTAATTTCTCAAAAATACAAAAAGAAAATATTCGCAACACACTATACCAAATCACCAACAACAAAAAACAAGAAATGAGATACCGCGCCATAGCCGCTGAAATATTACTCACCCCAGAATATCGCAAAATACTAACACAACCACATTTCGAGTCCATCGTTCGCCTCCTCATAAAGAAATCAAACTTCCCTAACCAATTTCTAAACTACAACGCCGTAAAAAACCTACTCTTGACCAGCAGAGGAGCCATCCTACTCAGAAAAGAACACTTCGGAACAAATGAAAAACTATACCACCAAACCATACGCTTCCTTCTAAATCACCCCATAGGATGGTTCCGCAATGACACAGTGCGCTATTTACAACAATTCGCAAAGGCTGACCTAAACAGACTAAAACAATACGCCCAAGCACTCATTGACATCAGCAATGATAAACGCACAGACTATCACACATACACTGGCAGACACAGAAACGCTGACCCCACCCTAAAAACACTCAATGCATACTTCAAAAAACTTGGAATAACCGCAGATGACCTGAAAAATTAAAAAAATCCCCTCCCCACCTCAAACACACTCATAAAACACTCCTTCCAGCTAAGCATTTCCATAGAACACAAAAGGTGCTTAGCACACCAAGTTTGCTGAATAAGCTATCACCTAAACCCAGCGACGTCAGCAAAATCCAACCACTCCTTATACCATTTGAACTTTTAGAATGGATTGATAGCACAACATGATAGCAAGAGTAGCAAGGCAAGAGGAAACCGAATAGTGGACTACACAACTGACGATAAACGAAGCTAATCTTGATAGATTGTTGTGCATTTCAAATAATCACCTCTGCTGCTGTTACCAAATGTAGTAAAACTACTATCAACCCAGAATAACTGTGAATATGGTATTAGCACAAAACCAAATCGCCAAACATTTTCTAAAATACCTCATAACAACCATGTCGCTGATCTGCTTTACACACCATCATGAGGTATACCAATCTCGCTATAACACTTTGCCCATCAACACGAACCTAACTAAATCCTCCCCCGCATCGACCTTAAATTCTCCAGCTCATTAAGAACCTTATCCACGCCTAACACATTAGGCAAATGAATCACCTCATTACTCCCCCCACTTGTTCGTATAACCAAATCCCCAGAACCAAACCCCAATAAATAATGCTTAAAGAAATTATCTAACTTCTTCTCCATCATCACACCAATAGTATCATAAGCACGCGCGCCCTCACCTATCTCATGAACAATAGTCACTGTATTAGATTCTATCTTCACATACTTACGCGTATCAAAAAGGAAAACCACCAAACACCAAGGCAAGAAAAGCATCACACCAATAGCCAAATAAAACCCATGATTAAGATAAACCGGCTGCTGAATAACCCAGCTCGATACCGTATCCCACACCCCATAATATGACATAAGAAAGACTCCAAAAATCAAACACACTAACGTTAACAAAGCCCACACCCCCCTCAAATTCACCCCAGTAGCAAAAAGCGAAAATGCCAGCACCATAATATACACCAGCCCATAACCCGTCTCCTGCATCACCAACAAACTAGTACTCAATCCCTCAACAGCCACATGCGAACCAAAAAACAACGTAATATCCCCAAAAACAAAACTCACTAACCAAAGCGGCCAATAATAAAAGAACTCCGAATGTGAATAAAACGTAATGCTATCACTAGACTTCTTGTATCGCGCAGTATGAAACATCTGACCCAAAGCCCATATAGCCAGTGCAATAGGCGTAAACGCAATAGGCGTAATCCCCTCTTGCCCCTTCTTAGAATAAAATATAACAACCGCAGCTACCCCCATTATAAGAGCAATAAAAAAGTAAACAAGAGGCGCCCTACTTTTACCAAGCTCTGACGGACTCTGTGAATTAGTATATTGAGTTACCTCATTATCTACCGGATTGGATGTATTTGTTTCTTCAGACATAGTTTTGATGACAAAAGTCTACACCGAGAGATCAATTTAACAAGTTTGAGCTTTCTAAAATTATGACCTTTGAATAAATAGCAGAGAGTCTAACAACATTTGCACAACTATTCTGGATTAAACAGCAAGATCAAAGCGGTAAAAACAATAATGCAAAAGCTACCAGTTAAACTCACAAAACGTCTTGATAGCTATCCACTAACGAAGCTAATTCCGCTAAATTAATTTGCCAAAAAAAAATCAACTTTAACTAAAAAATAGAATCCATAAAACATCTACAAGCTCAGAATAACTGTTAAATTGCTATTCCTTAAGTATTGAAACTTATACCACACATAAAACACATATTTCCTCAATATGCTATAGAGCTTGACAAGATCGATCTGACTAAACATACTTAAGTATTAGCGACTATTTCATCTTTACGAGTAACCTTAAATACTAACTTCACCAACATTATGAAACAAAAACATAACAAACCTTTGATTCTATTCATAGTATCTACTACTCTCACAAGTGGCTTGCTCCTAGCAGATCCTATTTTTCCCGTATCAGCTGTTGCATCCAGTCATTTTAGAGATAATTCTGCAGATCTGTTAATTGATAGCAGTGGATTTGAAGAGGATATATTTTTTATTGAAGATAGTTTTATACCAGAAGGTAATAACAACTTCGCAACTTCATGGGTAACCGACTCATGGCCAGGATCTTATGTGGATTTTGATCTAGGAGGAACTTTTGACGTGACTGATTCCCATGTATGGAATTACTCCCAAAATAATGAGGGCGTTCCTAATTCATTTCAGATTGGTTCTTACCAATTAACTTTTTCAAGCGATTCTACTTTTGATGCTAGTGACTCGATGTCCTCTGTATTTAATCTAGCTGCAGTCGTAGGTGAAGAATCCGACAATACCGGTTCGCATGAGAATTTTACTGCGGTTCCTAATGTTAGTCATATCAGGCTTTCCCTAGTATCTCGAATAGATGGAAATGCTAGCGGATTTGGAGCACTATCTGAAGTCCGCTTCGGTGGTATAGCCTCTGTCCCTGAGCCCTCTTCTACATTACTCCTAGGCCTTGCCTCCCTGGCATTACTCAAAAGAAGACGCAAATAAGCAAATACAAAATCATACTCCAGCAACAGGTAACAACCCTGTGGCTTTTTTGTTTCAAAATCAAAACCCCATCACTCACCACCCTGCCGTATCTCCGGATCTACATCAATAGGCAGCTTCTTCTTACCAGGCTTACCAGTCTTCTCTATACTCTCCACCCCATCTTCCTCAGCTGCCATCACATTGATATCTACCTCCACAGGAACTGCTCTTAACCCAGATATTATCTTCTCCAGCTGAGAAATCGTCTGGGAATGCAGTGTTTGCGGCTGATTATAGTTATCAGATGCCGTTGTTATACTCTCATTTATCGAAGTCAATTGCGCCACAAGACGCGTCACCGGATCAGACTCACCATCACCGCCCACCATCTTATTCCTTGTAAAATCCTTCTTAATACTATCCCAGCGAGCAACCTCCTCAGGCGTAGCCAAACCTTCCATTTCCTTAAACTTCAATAAATTCGACTCCGCTCCACTAGTGAGCGTCTGTGACTCATTTTCATAATGATCCAAAATAATATCCAAAACCTCCTGATCCGTCATCAAAGGAATAATCTTCTCAGCTATACGATTCATATTCCGGTAAGAACCCTGGAGCTTAAACGGAGGCTCAGTCCGGTAGGCATCCTCCTGCGCAGCACTCTCAATATACTGCAAGTTCACCCGCAAAATAGCATCTCGTATACGATACAGATGCTTAGTCACTTTAACCATCTCATCAATCTCAGCTGGCGTATAATTACCATCAAAATCAATACCCTCCTGACTATCAGTCTCAGCTATGCGCATCACAGCATATACATCCGTCTGACTTTTACTAGCCAACTTACTCAGAATCTTATTCGATGTAAGCGAGTTCTCAATATAAGAAGCCTTAAAATCCTCAGCAGCTCCTCCTATAATATCACCCAGATTATAAGTATCCGCTCGGTTAGCTAACATATCAGGAATTTGAAATTTCCCACCAGTCTCCGTATACGGGTTACCAGCCATCACAACCGCCACTTTCTTACCCCTCAAGTCATATGTCTTAGCCACCCCATTATAAACTCCTTCTATCTTTCGTTGCGCATCACATAGAGAAATGAATTTCTGCAAAAACTCTGAATGCGTATGCTGAATATCATCCAAGTAGATCAATACATTATCCCCCATCTCTAACGCCAAATTCAACTTCTTCACCTCCTCTGCAGCCGTCGCATTGGGTGCCTCTAAAGGATCCAGCGACGTAACATCATGACCCAGAGCCGGCCCATTGATCTTCATAAAAGTAAGACCCAAACGGTTGGCTACATACTCCATGATGGTAGTCTTACCGTAACCAGGTGGAGAAATCAAAAGAAGCATACCCATCCTATCCGTTCTAGTATCCTTACCAGCTGTACCTAACTGCTTGGCTAAATTATCACCTATCATAGGTAAATAGAGATTATTCAGTAGCTTATTCCGAACAAAAGCAGACATCACTTTCGGCTTAAACTCATCAAGACGCATAGAGACTCGCTTTGCCTCTAATAGCTCATGCTTCCTATCTTGATAAGCTTGGAACGTCGGCACAGCATTCCCACAGAAATCACGTAGCTTATCCATGAACCGATTATAATGCAGATGATAAACACCCCCATCAACTACCGCATGAGACCCAATCATCCCCTCCACATCAACACTCACCCTCACATCATGAACCGCTAATTGTTGAATCCCGCCACGCACCAAATGTGCTGCAGCTTCAGCTAAATAATGACCAGAATCCCCACGCTCAGAATCCTCCAGACCTTGCTCCAACCTATCTAACAATACCTCATACTTCGCCGTCTCACTAACTTCTAACTTATCCATCACCTCATTGAATTCTTTCTCAGTATGTGATACAGTCAGTCTATGCTTAAAACCCTTCACCAACTCAGCCGCTTCCGGAGAAACAACAAATCCCTGACTCTGCTTTCCCTCACAAAGCTGACTAAACAAATAGTCAGCAGCACTCCTAGGATGACTAGAAATACTACCTGCAATCGGATTTTCAGACAGCCAAACCTCTAAATACTCAAAGAGCTGATCAGCATAATTATGCCGCCTATCCGCACCTGAAACCTTACGAGCTCCACCACCACCTTGAGATCCAAGAACAATCCCACGCCCATGAGCAGATAACTTTATAGACAAGATATCCCGCTCAGGCGACTGCCAACTTTGCCAAAATAACATCGCTAAAGCCCGATCTCGCGCATCAAAGCGCAATAACCCTATATCTTCATGAATCGGTAATATCGCCTCAAGCAGCTTCGCCGCATCTACATCATGAACCCCTTTCGTATATGACTCTGCATAACGAGGCTGAGAAAATTTCTGCACAAAGTCCAACCGCTCACCCGCATCAGCAAAACCAAAATCCTCCCCACTCATCAGTATCTGATACACAAGATACTCTACCCTATAAACATCCTTATTCTCTGACATCACCTCCTGATCCCAGACCCCTCTAGTCGACAAAAAACCCTCATCAGTAATGCGCTCAAAATAATCAGTCCCATTCAAATGAAAACACATATACTCATCCTGCGGAACCACCGTAAGCTGAAGATCCTGTGTATTCACATTAAACTTCTGCTTACCAAACTGAATGATGTTCTCACCATCCACATAAAGCTCATTACGGTCCTTTAATTGACGTACAGCATCTTCTCGTGTCGTTTTCAACCGTGTCTGAATATCATCCGCTTTGACACTGTCACCTAAATCAATAAGCTGTGCTATAATATCACGGACCTTTTCAATCATAAGATCACCTGCAAAATAACCATTAATCTCATTGATCTCTTTAAACCCTGATACACGATTCTTAATCCCTGAAAGTATACGCTCAGCAGATTTTATTAGAGTATTTGCCCGCTTACTCTTCTTTTCTAACAACTGCTGCTTACGCCCCTCAAAGGCATTATATATCTCCTCCCTCTTGCCCGTTAACTCCTCAACATAATCATCAAACTCAGAGAACTTGCCCTCAAGCTCCTCAATTTGTATCATCACTTTAGTCAAGTAACCCTCAGTCTTTTCAGGTGTATCACAAAGATCCAGATAACTCACCACCGCCTGGCTGAGAAGCTTCATCTGTGATCCAAACTGAGCCATACCCTCAGACTTAGATAAATCCCTACGCTTATTCTTTAACTCCACCTTCACCCCATTAAGAGTAGAATAAATAGACGATATAGAATCTATAATAGCCGTAGTCTTTGTAGAATCCTCTATCTTCAAGTTAGACACCACATCAATCAACATCTCTAAATCCAAACCAGATTCCGTAAGCGCCTCTCCTAACTCGTCGACTTCAGTCACCTTCGTCAACTTTTTCAATGCTTCCTTCTGCTCACTAACCTTGTTAAGATAAGGATCTAAAGCCTGTGGCTCTAACAAAAACGAGACAGTCTTATCAGAAACAACACCCGTAGCATCTACAACACGCTGCTCCAATATCTCAGTCGCCTCTACATCCATGTAGCGCATCTCTCGCGTAGAAATAATCTCACCCCGTATCGTTCTTAACTCAGAAAGCTGCTTTACAAAACCAAGTATATCATCTGGCGGCGAATGCTCAGCTGAACGGAGTATCTTATCCGAACGCTCTGTAATATCACCTAAGCGCTCCCTCGCAGTATAACGCAAGCGCTTTACCTTATCAAACTCCTCTATAGCAGAATTCGCAGCCTCATTGATCAACTTAAGCGGCTCATCTAAACGCTTAGTCTCATCACGTGCAATCCAAAAATAACTATCTAACAAATCCGATGACTTCTTGACCAAATCAAGATAAAGCCCACCATAATTATCATCCTTAGCCACAAGCGTAAGAATCGCCCTGCACTCAGCCATCGCTGATACAATTTCCGCATTTCCTATCTTAAATAAATAAGACGCCTCATCTTTTTGCTGAGAAGCCACAGCATCCTGACTCAATATAGGTGTCTGCCATATCTGTATACTATGATGCTTCTGTGCTTCAATCTCAGTCTTAAAATAGAGCAATTCCCCATTATCAAATAGCGAATACCCATTACATACTATCGGTGTCGAAACCTCTTGCTCAATAAGATTATAACTTAAAAGTGCATAATCACCACTCACTCTATTATAAAATGCAAACAATGTATCCTCTCCATTCCCAGAACTCACTCTGCGCTCAAAACGCATATCTGTCAGCCCATGATCAAACGTCTTTAACTCACCACTCAAAAGATAATAACCATTCGCAAATATAATTCCATGATCCTCCGGTAACAACACACAAGAATTACCTATGGAATCTATTCTCTCCACACTCTGATTCTTCTCGTTATATACAAAATAACGGTAAGCAGACTCACGATAAGGCAAAATCTTAAGCAAAATCAACGGACCTACTATCGCATAATAAATCTCAGAATCATCCAGCGTCTGGTCCTCATCCTCAACCTCCTCTGAAAAAACACCTACTCCATCTGCCGTATTATCCTCAACCTTGATCGTCAAGTCACCACCTATTGTCTCCACAAAAACTCGGTCCTCTATCGAAATATGCGGATGCTCACCACTACGGTGCATATCCCTATTACACCGCAACCAATCAAACTCTTGCTGAGCAGGAAATTGGTATTCATGATCAAACCTATTCCCCTCATACTTCAAAACGCCATCACCCTGCAGCAACCACTTGAACGTCTTAATATCAGTATGCTCCTTACCAATGCGTAAAGCCATATAAAGATAGGGCCCTATCACCATCATCTTCGCAAAAACAGTCTTCTTATAATACTTATATAGATACTTAAAATCCTCAACAAATGCAGCATCACCTAAAACATCCTCAACCGGTAACTGACTAAATGTGTGAGCATCAGGATCATATTCATAAACAGCAAAAACATCCTTTATGTCAGTCGTTGCCTTTAGACCAAACTGAATATTATATCCAAAAATAAAACGATTATTACCAATAGATATCAAATCTCGTGGAGTACAATTATGCTCAGTTGCCACACGCTCAGTTGAAACAAGCGCAGCCTCCACAGCCCCAAAAATCCCCTTCCGCTCCACATTAAGAGCATCTAAGCGTCCTCGTAAGTCTAATGCTTGCTTCTGCAAACGAGCCTGTATCACCTCATAAGCTCCACCCTCCAGTTGCTGTTTATTATTTTCTTCTGACATTATTTCACTAAAATTAATTGATTCCTATTACCTCGCACCACTCTAACCCATCTCTCCAATAGAAAAGGCTCTAACTGCCTAACTAAAGAAAAATGCTAAAATCCTAATTCACGATACCTCCTATGCATAACCGCGGATAACTTTGCAAATTCACCAGTATACCCAGCTGCTTTACTGATGCCTGCAAATAATTGAGAGCCTTAGACACAAACGCTACATCTTGATCCACAAGATCCAGCTCCAGACATTCCTGGTAACCATTCTCAAGAAATCCTGCGCCCTTCTCATTATAAACAGCACCTCTCAGCGCATAAGTTTCATCCTTAAAATATAAATCCTTCATTTCATCATACAGACCACCACTATAAAAGCATCATGCTGGTTCCGTTACTTCAGTATCTTCCGTAGTTAAAACATCGTCCTGCCGGGCTTCAACATCCACCCAGCAGAACAACATCACCAGCAATCTACAAGAAATCCTTCGCTGGCCTATCTCCAAAACCAAATCGCTCAGCAGCACCTAACAAATTATTGATCTGTGCCTTAGCATCACCTTTTGCCATCGGCAGTAACTGAGTCAGCGCCGCAGTCACACTTAGATTCTTAAGATCCTCAGAATTAGCTCCAAATTGTGCAATCCACTCCTTCAGCTTACCTTTAAAGTAATCCGGATTACCATTGAAGAATGTATCCTTCACATCCGTTAAAACATGTGAATTATCCACTAAACGATCCGCAGCTTTACCCTTAATAATACTATTCGTAATACGGTCAAAGAATTCAGTCTCTCCACCCACAATATCAATCTTAGAATGCTTAAGGGCTTCACCAATAACAACTGCCTGCTGCTCAGCCACCTGACGCTGAACATCAATCTCAGCTAGCTCAATGACCTTCGCCTTATCCAGCTCTAACTTGAACTCCTCGTGCTCCTGACCAGCCTCTTCAAACAGCTTCATAGCAGCTGCCTTCTGCTCAATACCCTTAGCCTCAGCCGCAAACCTAAGACCCTCAACTTCTGCCTCAGCTGCACCCTGCTTCTGAGTAGCTTCCGCATCTGCCAGCTTCACCTCTACAGCACCTAAGCCCTCAGCAGCTGTTTCTTTTGCTACAGCCTCAGCGATCATCTTCTTACCAGACGCATCTTTCTCAGATGCCGTAAGGTTCGCCTCAGCCATAATAATCCTCTCTTCTGCAGCCTTCTCACTAGCGGTCTTACTCGCCTCTGCTGCACGTGTTACTCGGTAAGCATCCTCATCAGCCTTAAGCTGAGCAGACTCTTTCTGAGCCTCCGCCTCCTTAACCTGGCGTATTAGAATCTCAGCCGCCTCAGCTTCAGCAGTAGTCACGGTCACCTGCTTGTGACGCTCAGCTCCAGCAAAAGCCTCCGTATCCTTTATCTTCTCTTGCTCAATAACCACCGTCTTCTCCAGTGCAACTCGGTCTTTAATAACCTCCTGAATATTCTTCTTCTCTATCTCGATAGACTTCTCCTTCTCTATCGTCTTGAGTTCAGTCACACGCTCACGCTCGATCTCCTCAAGCATCCTCTCACGCTCAACTCTCTCTATCTCCACCGCATCAGTCCTCTCCTTATTACGAAGAGCCACTAACACCTGACGCTGCTTGTTCTCTTCCGCAATTTCAATTTCCTCCTCAGATGTTATACGAGCCTTCTCAGCCTTCTGGTTCTCCTCCTCACGCACCTTATCAGTCTCAGCCTGCTCACGTAATTTCACAATCTGTACTTCACGTGCTTGCTTAGCCTCAGTCTCAGCAAGCTGACGCTCTAACTCCAAAATAGCCTCCCGTGCCTCAACATCCTGCTGCTTTATAACCTTCTGCTTATCTCTCTGTATATGGTTAGAGATCTTCGCTTGCTCAGCAGTCAAATTATGAATCTTCTTTATACCCTCAGCATCAAGAATATTATCAGGATCCATCATCTCTAGTGGCGTCTGCTCCAAGTAATCAATAGCAGCATCATCTAATACAAAACCATTAAGATCCGTTCCTATCACTTTTAAGATCTCATCACGGAACTGATCACGCTGCTCGTAAAGCTGAATGAAATCAAATTGCTTACCCACAGTCTTCAGTGCCTCAGAAAACTTAGCATCAAAAAGATGACGAATCTCCTGCTCAGAAGATGCACGGTCACATCCAATCGCTCCAGCCACTTGGAGCACATCCTCATCAGCATTATTCACTCTAACAAAAAACGCCACTTTAATGTCTGCACGCATATTATCCTTACAAATCAAACCGTTCTTCCCCGTTCTATCTATCTCAACACGCTTTAAAGAAATATCGATAAGATCAGCACGGTGCAAAATCGGTATGATCCTACCTCCGTTAAAATAAACCGCCGTCCCACCATAGCCAGTTCGCACAATAGCAGTCCCCTTCTCCACCTTACGGTAAAAAAGTATGGTGATAATCGCAACAATTGCGATAACTGCCACGATTAAACCCATTACCCAATAAATGATAGTAAGCGGATTAGGTAAGGCCAAAGTAGTCCCAAAATTGGGTAAATTAAGTAGTATATTATTCATATTGTTCATTAGTTGTTATTAAGTTTTCAGTTTCTTCTTTTCCAGACTCTCGATAAATCTCATTGAGTTTATCCGTATGACTTGCCGTAAGAGATCTAACAATGTAGCGCTGTGATGACTCCTCGTATTTCACTACTAACACGTCATCCCCCTTCTCCAAAGCCTCACCACCCTCGCTCAACTTACAGTTAAGCAGAGCCGGAGCATTTTTATCCCTTGGTATTTCTACCTGTCCATACCTATGGTCAATCACCTGGCTCTTCACTTTCCCCACCTGTCCTATCAAGGGGGCAGCTTGCTCCACGTCATTCTTAAGTGAATTGAAAAATGGAGCTATGGGCTTCGTCGTATATTTCGTCAAAATAACACTTAAGACAAAATTACCCCCAAAAAGCACCAACGCCAACCACTCAATCTCCTCCGGATTCAAAACATGGTTAGTCAACATAGCAATCGCCCACATATAAATATTAATGAGTGTCAACACCAGCATCAGCGGAACTTCAGTTGCATTTACAAAGCTCAATACAGAACTAAAAAATCCAAACCCCACTCCATCAGCATTCACATCAGTATCCAAATCGATATCAACATCAGTGTCAAAATCCATAATACCAATACTGCTGACTAACCAGTATACAAAAAAGATGATCAACCCTATTGTTAAAGGTAGATTATAAGTCTGCGTTGCTTGTTCCCATATTTCTCTCACGACAGATTCATTCCAACTGAAAAAAACAACTTCGGCGATTATAATTTATCATAAAAATCACACCTGCTGTGAGCCTCATATACTAAACACATTACAAAAAGCACCTTAACCCTTCTTACGCATCAATTACGCATGAATTACACCTCACAATAAGACCTACAGAATAATTTACAGAATCCCCACCTCTTTCCAACTAATACCATTTTAACCGTTAGAATGGATCGATAGCACAACAAGATAGCAAGAGTAGCAAGGCAAGAGGAAAGCGAATAGTGGACTATGCAACTGACGATTAACGAAGCTAATCTTGATATATTGTTGTGCACTTCAAAAAATCAGCTCTGCTGCTGATTCCAAATATATTGAAACCACTATCAGCCCAGAATAACTGTGAAAATGGTATTATTTCATCATCGCTGCAAAAGTGCACTATTTCTTCTGCATCTGTAATATAAGATTCACAGATGTTTGAGCAAAACGCCTACCCAGAACAACATATCCCTGCTTAGTATAATGAAGCCCGTGATGAATACTCCCATCTTTTTGCTTTTCATCATTCAAATCGTCAGTATCCACCCACGCTCCACGCGCATAAGACTTAGCAAACCCTACTTGGACTCGCCGCATACGCTTCCTTCCCTCTAACCGCTTCTTCTGGTCCAGCCCATTATCACTAATCCGTCCTAATACGACATTGATCTCATTAAAACCAACATCCTCTCTAATCTGTTTAAGTAACTCCCTAAGATAAATAGCATAAGCCCTATTATTCAGATCCGACTCACCCTGCATCCATACAAATGTCACGGTTTTAAGCTTTTCTCCCTTAATAGCCAGTTTCACCACATCCATAAAAGGCTTATACAAATCCCCCCTAACCTTAGGAACCCTGCCTCCCAGTGGAGGCGGAAACTCATGATTCGCTTTCACCCAGCTCCGAATAGACGCACCATTAAAAGCCTTTTTTACTACAATAATATGCTCTTTACCAAACGTCTTTGCGATCAAAGGCGTAAATGATGCCTCTGGATTCATCCCCACCATATTTGACTGCCCAGAAAGAATAAACAAATGCTTACCACCTCCCAGACAAAGAGAAGCCGTGAAAATCTGTAAAAGAACAACAATGACCCTCATTATTTCACCGGCTTCAAAGTAAAGCTCCTTATGCTCAAACCCTTATTAGGATGCTTCATCGTCAACTGAAGCTTATTACTACCCTCCTTAAGCTCCATAACCACTGGCTTAGTATCCATCCATTCAGCAGACGTATAAGGTATAGCAATGTTATACATATTCCTCCTATTCACACGCATGGTAAAATTACGGTCCACCGTCACTGTCGTGACATTAGCTGTAAACTCATACTTCCCCCCCTTAGGAAGCTTCAGCTTATACGTCCGCAACTCTGGACGTTCACCAATAAGCGCATAATGAAGCTGTACAAACTTCTCATCAAAACTTTTCATAAACCTCACCTTCTTCGAGCTCTCGGGCTTAGAACAAGCCGCTACAGGTATAGTGATAACTCCATTCGCATCAGTAGTTATCGTCTTATCTGCATCAGTCAGTTCCACCTGCGGATAGACCTCCTTCTTCTGCTCAGGTGAACCATCCTCCTCACTCCAGTCAGAATTCGGTGACTCAGCAGCCTCAGTAGATTCCGCAAACTCAGCACCCACTGACTCCAGCTCCTTAACCTTCTCATCCTCCACAATTGCTAGCTTAATATAATGCGCTAATGACTTCCAAAACCCACCACCTACTCCAAACTGCATACGCGCCACTATCCCCTCTCCATAAACATCTCCTATCCAGTTCGCCCTATGAACCTGACGGTATAACTCAGTCTTCATTCGCGCGCTTGACTCCAATTGAAAATCAAGACCACACTGCCCCCTAAAATAATTATACGTCCAGTGAGCCCCAAAAACCGTCACCCATCCATCAGGCGTCCAATGACTAATAGCAGCATGCCCTCGCTGCGGCGCTGGCCGTGAAGGTATCCCAAATGCATGAGTTGCCGCCCTGCCCGTAAACGCCCTTGGCCCACAAATCCCTCCCTCCAAAAAGTAATCCTGAATCCTTGTTAACTTCATCTCTGGGCGAACCGGCCGTGATACACCCATAACATAAGGAATATCTGTGCGCGTAATACGGCAATAACGCCACTGATACCCAATCCTCATCAAATCTGGACGATAATTGCGTATCACCTTCCTCATCCAAACCATCGAATCCAAACTCCTAAAAGGAAAAATAAAACGACAATTCCAGCCTGATAACCCTAGAAAAGCAGGATCCAACTCGCCCTTTAAGCTCGCTTCCTCGTAATTCTTATAAAAATTAACGAAAGCATCCGGCATCGCCTCTCCCTCTCTCACATAATTCCCATCTGGATGCTCCAGAGAACTAGCCAAGGCCCACAGCCTATAAAAATCATTCTCAACCGCATTCCTACTTACCTTCTGAACAGCTTTATAATTCCTAATCGCCTGACCATACTTATTCTGATAAGCACCACCTAGCTCCATCACATCAATGATCAACTGCTCATCATTAAGCAGCATTTCAATATGAGACTTCTCCTCATCTCCCTGACTAGCATAAACAGCCATTTCTCTAGCCGCTGTATGCAGTAATGCACATTTTGCGAGCTTCGCATGCATCTCTTTCCCTTTCAGAAAAACTTCGGCATCTTTCATAACCTCCCTCGCTGCTATTAGCGCATTGCGCTGAGCTTCCACATAAGCCGGGTTGCCAGGCGCAAAAGTCACCGGTGCCATCTTAAGCTCCTGTGGATTTGGCAATTTAGGTAATTTACCTACTTTCGCATGCAGAGAATAGTAAGAATCCTTCTTCACACTATCCACCTTAGGTAGAGCCGCTTTTATCTCCGCCCTCAGCGAATCAAGAGTAGCTGTATACGAAGCCAACAGCTTTTGCCCACCCTCAGACAACAACTCAGTATTTTCTGCCCTAACAGAAAACTGAGATGAATATGCCAGCACTAATCCTATCAATAATTTCAACCCAAATAACCTATTCATAACTTATATTTAATTAACGTCTATTTCCTTTATCATCTTTCATTAGATTCGGTATTGAAAACTCTATGTAAACAAAATTTCTACATTCTATTACGTCTTCTTACCGATGAAAATCCCACCAGACCAATACCCAGTAAAACCACACTCGTCGGCTCAGGTATGTTGTTCACTTCACCATCAAATACTAAATTATCAATCCCTACCAGCGATGTGCTTGTATTTGATCCCCCATCCCATACATAAATACGAAAACTCGTGGCCGAAGTAACTCCCTGAAATTGCATGCCAGTCAAATCAATATCATACGCTAGCGCATTAGCCACAGTAACTCCACTACTACTCGGTGAAATTTCTCCAGACCCCAAAATATTTACAACCGAATGACCATCTATGCTAGACGTCACTGCAAATTGATCCGCACCACGGCTCTTATTATTCACCCATGCATAAAACGAAAGCGTATTAAAACTCATCTCATATTGAGCATCCGGTGTAAGCGTCACCTCAAAATACTCACCCTGGCTAAATGCCTGAGCTTGCGTCCCATTCGTGTTCACCCCGCTCCCCCTGTTAGCATATAAAAAACCATCACCTAGACTATACCCAGTATTCCCAAGGTTGTCACTACCAGTGCTCACTCCAAGAGCACTTACCACTCGCCCAGTGAAGCCCACACCCGTTGAAAATGAACCCACAGAAATGTGAGAAGCCACACGAAAAGCTTCAGCTTCAGAAGCTGGAATATCAACAGCCACCGCAGAGTTCTCAAAGTCAAAACCCGCCAACTCAGCTGAGCGAACTTCCGATAAACCTAAAGCCATAATCATAAAAAGGCAGTATTTCATATTGTATAAAGTGTAATCTAATACAGATAATACAATCAAACCAGCAAAAAGTAATACCATCTGAACTGTTAGAATGGATTGATAGCACAACAAGATAGCAAAACTAGCAAGGCAAGAGGAAAGCGCATAGTGGACTACGCAACTGACGAATAACGAAGCTAATCTTGATAGATTGGTTTGCACTTCAAAAAATCAGCTCTGCTGCTGTTCCCAAGTACATTGAAACTACTATCAACCCAGAATAACCGTGAAAATGCTATAATATCAATGCATCTAAAACAATAAAGATCCTCTAAATCACCACTGCCAAATAAATACTAATTATAGCTCAAAAAACATTATACCGGCTATTCACCCATAGATTTCAATCGCCAGCTTTTCAGCTTTTCATGGAATTGTGTATAAATGTTCGGTGAATAAGCCGCAGGCTTCACAGCTGCTAATTTCCGGAACCTCGTCGCCTCATCAGAACGCCCCAGCTTTTCAAGAATGATAGCTTTAATTGTAAACAACTCTATCCTACTGCTAGATGGAAAGTCAGGGTCTTCAATTAATCGCTTAGTACTGTATTCCGCTATCGCCATGTCTATGTCACCCAGAGCAGCATCCCACTGATCTAACTTCATATGCGCCAATGCCCGGCCTTGAAACCTAGGACTAGCCCAAGAAAAACGTTCATCTTTCTTCTTGGGAAACGGCCCAGCAAACACTTTAGCGGCCTCTTTGTATTTACCTTTCTCTAAATAATCATATGCCAGCGCTATATCACACAGCTCAGTCTGTAAGATCATCCCCTGATACACTGAAAAACCATGACTAAAAGCACACTTATACTTAAGACCTGTAGAATGCCACGCAATGGTCCCATTACGTCGTAATAAAAAAACATTCGGTATTGTATCCGCAGATAGTATACCCAGCTTGTTCACTACCGGATTACTTAACCCACCAGGAGCCATCGCTACCTGACATTTCAACCCATATTTCTCAACAATAGCACCTACTCGCTCCTTATCGTCAGTGAGAAATACCACCACCACTTCTAGTTCCTGATTCACATGATCATTGGCTAACTTCGTAGCAAAACCATGAGCACTCGGAAGATGCCGCTTTCTATCTGCACCAGGATTATCAAAAAATTTCACGTAGAGAGACTCAGCAGGGTCAGCAGGGGGCTCTACAAAAAGCAACATAGTCAGCTTACCATTACTGTCTTCCGGAAGTCTCAGACTCGTCCCGTCGAGCTTCTTAAGCTCACTCGAAGGAAAAGGAATAGCCGTCTTATTCCATCCCAGATTCACTATATTACTACGTGACAGCTTGCGTTCACGCCGCCTATTCGTAGCACGGAAAATATGAAAACTATAATACCGATCACGCAAAAACGATACCACAGGCCATAATAACTGAGCCCCCTCGTGCTCATCAAGTATCTTCTTACCATACGCCTCATACATGCTCCTCAAATGAAACTCTAAGGACAAGATCGCTGCACACGCATAGGTCTGAACGGATGCCTTATCGCCTCCTCTTAACTTAACAAAATC
Source organism: uncultured Verrucomicrobiales bacterium (assembly GCA_937934595.1). Lineage (GTDB taxonomy): Bacteria > Verrucomicrobiota > Verrucomicrobiia > Verrucomicrobiales > Akkermansiaceae > Rubritalea. The sequence continues at coordinate 54,846 of CALGZA010000036.1, forward strand.
AGATATTACTAACTCCGCCTTAGTAGGATCTTCACGTAACAAACACCTAGTCAAACAAAACGATGCAACCAGATCTGCACCACTCGGCGTTTTCTTTGCTAAAACTTTTTGAGATTCCTCTTTTGCTGCAACAAGAAAATTTGAATCAATGCTCGCCTTCCATTTTCCCATCAATGCAATAATCCTATAATTTTGAGCCACCCATAGGTTAGATGCATTCGGGAACTCCTCTATCACTGATCTCGCCTCCTCCTCAGCCTTACTATAACTAGCTAGTGCCTCTGCCTTTGAAAGCCTATAGCGAAGTGGAGCCGGAGTAAAACAAGCATGTATGGCATCTAAACTAGATTGAGGTATCGAATCAGAGGAACCAACAGGAGAACTTTGTGCCACAGAAACAAGGAAATCACCCACCAAAAGAGACTGCAGTTGCGCTATACTTCGAGCATGCGGCATATAGGCATCAGTTACAATCACTTCAGTCTGAGCCCCTGCCTGACGTATTTTATCAATCTTACTGCCCTTAACATGATTACCTTTTACAAGTTCAGATACCAACAGCACGTATCCATAAGAATTAACCAAATACCCGTATGGCGCTTCCCCTGCAAAAATACGAGCTAGTTTACTCTGCTTACCTTGAGGCAAATGCATAGCCATCCAATGAATACCCATATCGCGCAGCTCCCTCTCGCCTGCATCTTCAAGGCTGTCCATATTGAAACTATATATATTCAGCTGGTCATCATACTTACTGACCTTTTCCTGGATTATCTTTAGCTCCTTCTTATAGTCAGGCATACCCTTGGACCAGAAAACAACCACACTAGCCTGACCTGATAAATCTGACGGAAAGCTCACCATCACTCCATCAGCTCGCTTAAAATTCCCAGTAACAGGAACATCCACACGACCAAAACCAAGATTTTTTAAACGAAATTTCACTATGTCAGGGTCACTAGCAAAGCGCTCCGACATCAAAACAACAGCCTCGCCCTCCAGCGACCGAGACTCTATCTTACGAGCTATCATTGCCACAACAATAAGACTCTTAGACTCAGCCTCAGTACCTCGGTAACGCACTAGTATTCCACGGAGTGCCTCTACACGATCCTTCACACTAGCATCATTATCATCCATCTTACGATTCAATAATAACAAGTCCGCTTCTAACCTGTAACCCGCGTAACTATCAGGCGCTTTTGCTAACTTCGCGCTAGTCTTGAACAATGACTTCTGATTCCGTTCATTGTTATCCATAGAAAGTAATCGCTTCTGACTACGAAACATTATAGTCAGAACATCAAAACGCTTCTCAGCATCTGGAAATTTATTAATAAGTGAATTACCAGCTCTCACTATACTTTTGTATGAGCTACGCTTCTTAGCCGCAGATTTCAGCCCCTCTACCCCAATTAACTTCTTTTCCAGTAATACAACATCACTATCTTTAATATCAGCATAAGATATCGGTGCTAATCCTATAAAAATACTAACATAAATTGAAAAAATCATTAATTGAACCAAAGAAGACCTTCCGGTATTTGAAAATGTGATCATACTATTGTTATCTGTTGTTTATTAATTATAGACTAAAATCTCATCTAAAAGACAAATTTCTACCTCTGATAAATAGGAATGTAACGGTGAGGTGTCGCTAAAATAATAATAGCCATCGGCGTACTGTGCACCCCTCCATGTCTGCCTGCTATCCACGCCCCGTTCTCCTTCTGCTTACTGATGAGTGCATCCCGTATCACAGGATACCACTCCATATAATAATCATCACCCGCCTGCACCATAGCCTGAATCGCATAATAATGGGCATAGTAATAATGACCAGAACCACCAGTAATCACCGCAGGAAATTGCTTCTTCATGTAACGTAGCCCAGATGCAACCATTTCTGAATCTCTAAGCCCCGCAAGCTGAGCAGAGTATATTCCTCCCGCAGAACACGCAAAAGACGAGTTCCCACTACCTCTAGAAGTATAAGTAAAACCACCATCTTGCTTATTCTGAGCCCTCTTCAGAAACTTCCCCACTTTAGTAATAGTACGCTGAGGGACCATTATCCCTGCCTGACGTGCAGAAGCTAACGCATGAAAAACAGTCTGAGTACATGAAGTATCTTCACCTCCATCAGACTGCGGCTGGTACCTCCACCCACCACCTCTGTTCTGAGAACGTACTATCACATCCACCGCTTTCTCTAAAACCTTTTGTATAGCGTCATCATCCTTCGCATCGCGAGTCATGCCCCATATCTCAGATAAAGCAAGTGTCGCCAAACCATGTTCATACATAGTTGTCCCTAAGTAGCCATCAGTGCGAGCTTTTGCATACTTAAGTAAAAAATCTTTAGCCCGGTCTAGCTCCTTACCATATGTACCAGAACCAGGAAAATGAGCCTTTGACATATAAGCCATCATAGCCAGCGAGGTAATGCCTATCTCCCTGCCACCCTGACCATCTTCATCCCAGGAGCCATCTTTTTTCTGAGTCGTAAGCAGATACTTCAGACCCTTATCAATAGCCTGAGACGCCTTCGCTGTCAGCTCTGGAGCATCAACACCACTCACCTTGGTTTGAGCATTTAATGGCAAAGCCAACACGCCAGACACAGTGAACAATGTCACTAATCTGCCACACAAGGCACGAAAAATTTGAGTATTTTTTAATGTCATCATTGAGCTAGTTTTTCATAGTAGTCTTTAAGCACTGCCCTATATTCTAAAGGCAACTCACGGGCAAAATTTTCATTAAGCGCTGCCCGGTCTCGCTTCCCTAACACCTCCCACTCTTGACGCCCACTCTTAGGCTTACTACCACGCACAGCACCCGGCATAAACATATTCATACTGTCCGTTAGCGACTCCACAGGATCGGTGTTAGCTGGATCTGTTGGCCCAGGAGGCCCAGGTGGAACCAAAAACTCACTGATAAAAGCAATTAAAGTATACCTCGTGTGCGCACCCGCAGAATGCTGAGCATTAACAGCCGCTTTAGCTTCTCCCGCATCAAGCTGTTCTACAGATTGAACCGCCAGTCTTTTAGCTTCTGTAAGATGCTTCTCGTATGTTTCCAAGAACTTCACCAGCCTATCATGCTTAATCAAAGCTCCCCCCGCCTCAGGAACATTCGCTCCCGCCTGCCCTCCCAATTGCTTCTCAGCCTCGCCTTGAATACGCGTCAGAACAAAAGCTCGGGATCGATTAATCAACGAGTCATAACGTGCTGTAAATTTACTCTGAGCATCAGTAAACTTCTTATCAAGTTTGCCATTCGCTGCTTGAATCTTTCTTACAAGCACCTTCTGATCTGTAGCTAGTGATAACATCTCCAAGACCAACTTGTTCTCAGGTAAAACAACAGGAACCAAAGGCGGCTTAAGAACGTTCGATAGTAATTCCATAAGCAGTATCATTTTCTCTCCCTCAGCCATAAGTTGAGCATCAGCCATTTCCATCGCTTGAATCGCAGCACTTCTATCTCCAGCCTTTAACTTGCTTTTAGCTACCGCCATATGCTCAGAACCAACGGCGTAGATATTCTCACCAGTCACCTCAAAAAGCTTCTCCCCATAGGATCGCGCTCGCTCCTCAAGCTTTTTCTGTGCGTCTATAAACGCTACTAATGCTTCCTCTTCTTTTGCACCCGCTACCAGATTTTTAATCTTATCCTGCTCCATTCTAATAAGACCAGACTCTAAAGAAATCTGTTGATAAAAATCCACCAACTCAAGTATGTAACTATACCGAGGCGTCACCTTATCTAACTCTTTAGACAGACCACCTAGCGTTTCTGCTACAAATGAACCCGCGTCCACAGCCTCTTCTATATCATTTTCTTCAATCGCCTCAGCTGCTGCATCCATATCATCCTTCGCAAAAAGAAAAACAGTCCCAGATTCTATCTGATGCGCTAGTGGATCGAGCGAGGCTAACACTGCATTCACCGCATGTATTAGATTTTTTTGCACAATAGCCAGTTTAGGCAATGCCGCCGGCTTTACCTTTTCTAACTGCTTAACCATATCTAACTGCTCAGCCTTTATATCTCCCACAAACGGAGCCGGCATCAATGCTGCCTCAGTATCGCCTAGCGTGATAAACAATGCACTATTTTGTAATAACTGACTCTCTAACAACTTACTCGCCTTATCAAGCGCATCAACAGCCGTTCCCTGATGCTCTACCGCTACATCGATATCCTTACCTTTGAGAGCCACTGTCGCATTTTTCATAGCTAGCTCAATCTGCTCAATAAAGTTTAACAAGGGAGGAATTCCTTTGCATGGACTGATCTGATCCTTATCCCACTTAACCACTCTTAGCTTAAATTTACCAAAGTCATGAGCCAACTTCTCTTGAAGACGAGCAAAATTAAGCGCCTCACTGTCTTCCTCAGCATCTTCTGTCTTCTCAAGCAAGTTAATCTGGCGTTCCTCAAATTCAATGATCTCAGTCGCATGCTTGGAAATACCACCGTTAACTCCAGACATGATTGACCTCTCCGTTACCTGTTCTATCCGACTATGGATCACCTGAACCAAAGCACTGAATGATTCTTCTACTAATTTCTGCTCTCTAGCAGCATGACTACGCTCCCCTTTCTGAATAAAACCAACAGCTTGTTTCATAGCTCCCTCAGCCGCTGATAATAACTTTTCCACAGGAGGCCTTTTAGGCAATTCTCTATCCAGAACTGTCGGCCGAAAACTAGGAATATCCGGCATCAACAACAAATGCATCTTCTTCTGAAGAGCCGCTTGAGCAAGAGCCATCTCACCACGTCGCTGCTGAAACTGCTCATCAGAAATAGAAGCACATGCCTCCCGTATTTTCTTCTGCTCTATGACTTGATCAGTAAGTAATGCCCCAGCCTTTGTGAGTGCATCATGCTCAGCTCCTATGCGTAACCGAAACTCAGCGTATAATATTGACTCTATAATCTCGGCTTGAAGTAATCTCGCCTTCGCTAAAGAAGCCTCTCCTGATTCACGTATCAATGCCCCTGCTTGCCTCATCTTATCTTCTACTCCCCCTTGTCTTAAACCTTTCACTAGCCGTGACAAATTAAAGGCCACCAACGCATCGCTTATAGAACTCTCCTTATCCTCAGGAAGCGCATTAAATAACCTACTCACCCACTGACCTAACTGCTCTTGATGCTTGGCTAAATTCTCCTTACCCGCAGTTGTCGCATCCTCTAACAATATGGTTTTCGACCTCAAAGGAGCCTGATTTTCCGCTATCGCATGTATTTCACGAGCCATCACTTCAGTCGCTTCTCTAAAGCCCATTTGTAAAACCAAAGTACTCAGCTCACGGGCAACATTATCAATAGCACGTACCGCCTTATCTAAATCAGGCCGTGACACATGACTTTTATCCTGAGCTAAAGCCCCCAAGTCCCGCAAACTGTCAGCCGCCATTACTAACTGCTTATCAGAAATACGCTGCATTTCTGCACTCAGACTTACCAAAAGATCCGTTATCGATTTATCTTTAATCTCATTGGCCGCTAAATCATCCATCAAACTCTGAATACCCTGCTTAAGAACTCCTAATCTCTCCCTAAACAAATCCTGCCTCACTGCTTCTATCTGGCACGCCTGAACAAATTCTCCAGCACCAGGGTCTAACTGACTCACAGTTACGTGCACCTTCCGCTCTTCACGGTAAATAGCTCTTAACTTATTAAGCAATCTGCGCTTCTGCTTGTTAATTTGTTTCAAATAATCTTTTTTAGATAAAAATGTAATACTCCTAGATTGAGACCTGCTCCTGTGCGGGCCATCAGCACCAGGATAAGAATCAGCTAGCTCTACCACAAAAGAAACTGTATCGCCTATCGCCAAATCAGGTAATGCTTTCCGATAGTCCCATGCCACTTTCTCCAGACCACCATCACTGCCTCCCTGCACCTCAAAAGGCACCTTCTGCTCCTCTATCTTATTCACCCGGTACGCCACATGTGATGAACCTATCCCATGATCATCACGCCCACGAAAAGCTATATCAAGCTTTCTGCCCAATGTCGCATAAAGATTACTCTTAGGTGATGCCAGCTCCACTCGGGGCGCTTGATCCGGTGCTACCTGTAAGTAATGGTTTGAGCTCACAAATGAAAATCCATGACCCTTCTCCTCCCATGAAAAACTATATCCGCGAGATTCCTTGGCAGACTGACTCATCGTAACACGCATTCCATCATCACTAATCTCAAGCGGCTTAGCTTCTCCACCTGCTGGACTGTATAAAGCCTTCTTTACCGCCTTATCTAAATCTAGCTGCCACTCAATAATGGTTCCCTCCGGCACAGTCATAGTCAGTGAATCCAGTGTTTCCTCTGCGCGCTTCATATAATCAGGATATTTAAGCAGCACTCTAGCCTTCTTAATGCGCGGCGAAGTTACTACTTCCACTTCCAACCATTCACTCTTTGCATCTCCCGCCAGTATCCGGTATTCAAAACCACGATAGGCCGCTTTTATCGTATAATCACACTTCCCATCCACTATCTCTAAATGATGAACTCTAGGCTCCCCCTTACCCGTGCGTAATTCAAGCTTGGCTGAGCTAGGAACCTCACCAGATACCATAGCACTTATCACAGCAGGTGACCCCTCCTTCACCACCATCACTTCATGAGACAACTCGAGCTGAGTATCAGTAGGATATGAAATAGACTTCCAAGGCGGTAAAATACGAGCAATACCAGCAGAAACCAATGACCCATTAAACGCACTAAACAAAATCGCAGATAACACGATGACTAACGCAATAATCACCGGGCGCTGAAGACCACTGTAACCAACAACCTTCTCCGGCCTCACATCCGCAACCGCCTCTTCTGCCTTCCGGCAAGTGGCTTCTTGTAAAGACTTTGATGTGCCAGGCGCTAATTTAGATTCTCTAAACTGAACGGCAGTAACCAATATACTCTCAAAATCTCCATGATGATCTTCAATCTGCTTCGCCGCCCGCTCAGAATTAAATGCACAAACCCTTCCCCATCCAGCCATCCAAGCCTGATAAAATGAAACCCCTACTATAACCAATAACAGCATGACACGCAACAATGTCGGCAAATCAATCAGCCAATCAGCAAGTAATCCACCAGCAAAAAGCAATAGCCCCCACTGGAGAAATACTAATAGACCTGCTGAGAGATGTAACTTCTGGCTGCGGAGCCAAACGTTCCTCAAATGTGTATCAAGATTTTCTAGTTGCTTATCTTCGCTCTGGTTCATGATAAATCGTATCTTCTTCGTGTGATCCACTCAAAGCCCATAAGGACTACAAGTAGTAATATTACCCACCCGTTATCCCACAGCGAGCGGTCTTTACGGATGGAAGTAGTGTGTTGTGTGCGGTTGAGTAGCGATGGAAGCTCACTGAGGCGGGACACAGTCAAATACTCTCCCCCTGAAAGAGCTGCCATTTTCTGTAGCCGTTCGCTTTGCATGCTCGTACTTGCCATCTCAGAATTAACGTCTGCAACCTGAAATTCAGTAATATTCGCAAGCTCAGAATCTGATGAACTAGCCTCCATCCTATAACGCCCAGGACTCCGAGGCGTATAATACCCCTCATACAGCCCAGGATTCGTAATATCTGGTCGTAGTGTCACTCGCTGAGATGGCCCATCGTTACCGTCTTGTTTCGTTATTTGTACTTCAAACCCATTTTGATTCACCGGATCATATGCATCGTCTAACACATGAGCATACAGCTGAACCTGCTTACCACTCTGATAAATAGACTGATCCGTTTCTAACCGTATCCTCTTATGCTCGCCCATAAGTCGTGACAGAGTCAAAAATTGAATCGCCTGTGACCAAGCTCGCCAATGATACTTATCTCCAGTCTTAAATCGTAATAACCACAAACGGTCAGTTCCCATAACCATACATTTCCCAGTACCATAACGGTGCCACGCTACAAGCGGATATCGCCCTGAACGAGACAACGAATCAGAAAGTTCCGCCAATATAGTAGCACCCGGCTTAGCCGATAGCAATGGCGGCACACGATCAAGTGGAGCAACGCGTGTCCATACCCTATCATTTTTCTCACGCTCATGCTCTAAAGTCATCACAAGACTGCTTCGCCCCTCAGGAGTCAAAACAGGATGCACACTCTCATCCACCTCTTCCCACTTGCCCTTGGCATCAAAGTGAACAGGTAACATTTTCTCAACAGGCGTCCCAGCGTAGCTAGTAGGTGAATAACGTGAACCACATAACATTAACAAAGACCCTCCTCGCTCTCTCACCAGCTCCTCTAGCCTAGAAAACTCATCCGCATTAAAAAAAGTTGCATCCACATCACCAAGAATAACAAGATCATACTTAAATGCCTCATCTCGCTTACTTGGAAAACGTGCTATATACTCAGATGAACTCTGAGCCATCTCAGCCTTTGCCCGGGTCGCTATAAATGTAGCATTAATGCGTGGATCCCGCTTTAACATAGCCCGTAGATAACGAAATTCCCAACGCGCACTCCCCTCCATACACAACACATTGATCTTTTCATTCACCACCCGCACACTGCGTTCAGTTCGGTTATTCGCAGCTGTCGCTTCATCATCAAACGGATCAATCACCACCTCAATGCGCGCCGCCCCTTTTTCACGTACATCAACATTAAAGAAAAGATCTTCAAACTGCAGTCCACCTTTTAAAGATATACTCCGTGTCGCTACAGAACGCCCATTCAATAATACTGAAATATCTGCAACCCGCTTCTCATATCCTCTAGACTGAATCTGAATCCGCACAGGAACCTTATCACCTGCAAAGGCCACCTCTTGAACGATAACATTACGGATAGAAACATCATCAGGATCACTTATACCCATAGGCACAGGAAAAACAGGTATCCCATACCTTCCTAAATCATTCAGTGCCTCATCAGCACTACGCGCTGAAGTATCCAAACCATCACTAAGAAGCACTACCCCAGACAAAGGCGCTCCTCGGTCAATAGTCGAGATCCCTTTAAGCGCTTGAGTTATACCAGTACCAGAATCCTCTGCTTTCAGACCTGCTATAGCTTCCTTCGACCCCTCATGACCATCACTAAGCATCCGCAGCGAATCCCCAAAAGCGTAATAGCTAATATCCAGATCCCCACTCAGTTCAGTCAACATATCATGAGCCGCTGTTGATAAAAGACTCTTGCTCAGATCCAATCGTGATGATGACGAAACAAGCTGTAGCTGATTCGTATTCAGTGCCATACCTGATAAACCCCCATCACTTTCTCCCGCTAACGGCAACATACCTAGTGCTCTAGCTGATTCCGACTGATCTTCAGGCTTCTTGCGCTGATCCCTAATAGACATACTCTTAGACACATCTACTAAAACCGCCAGACGCCTTTTGCTACTCTGTGTCTCTTTTACTACAGCCGTTGGCTCAAATAATAAAATCAAAACCAGACTCAACACCACAAACCGGCAAACCCCCAGCGTTATCCTAATCTTAAGCGGCAAGCCCTGCCTGCGGATATAAAGATAAACAGTCAATGCCAAAATAGCCAAAATAGCCAACACCATAACCCATGTGGAAACCGGTCGGCCCCAGATGAATTCCTCTATTTGAGTATTATTTGATAACCAACTAATCATGATGAATGTTCTAATTCCTGCTCCCCTTCTGTTGCAGATTTATGGGTTGAAGGCTTACCTTTGCCCTCTGAATTTAAATGAGGCGCGCGATGCGACGTAAAATGTGCAATCACACTCTCTATGATAAGAAATACAAAACAAGCTATCATCAAAGAACGCCAGAATGATAAACCAGTCCGTGCTTGCTTTATCGTATCCACTAATGCTGAGTCAGAACTTGCCACCACAATATTACCTTCACTAAACTTTCTCAACAAAGCATCAGCACTCACACACTGAACATCAGATTCACGGCTATCTATATTCACCGCAATAGGCATACTCGGCGCCTGCACACTCACCCTTGCTAAGTAAAAACCCGCCTCATTAGCACGGTCAAGTAAGGCTATATACTGGTTACGATGCTCCTTAACTGGAACCGTGATAGTCTCACCCTTAGGTGTTTCAAACACCGCATCACTCGAGTCAGGCTGGTCAACATAGGATAATGATAATGAACTACCCACCACCCTCGGCTTCTCAAATTCCCTCGCCGTCAAATACGTAACCATCTGCTGGATTAACATAGGAAAAACCGGTGTCAGTGCCATATTATTCCATGTTGGCTCAGCTGAAGATGTAAACATAAATACCTGACCACGTCCAATAGACTGCTCTATCAGCAAGGGTTTAGAACTACCCTCCAATGCCAACACAATAGAACTCTCCGCCGTAGGCTTCACATTAAGAACCTTCAGAAATTGTGTCTCACTCAGCAAGTCCTCTGATAGAGACCTTAAAGGCCTACATACAGAATGATCAGAAATAGCAGAAGCTAATGGCTGCCCCACTCCTGAATCATTACCCACAGACTCCACATCCTCTAATAACGCCGGCAACAACCGAACACTACCTAGCGCAGATTGCTTATTCCAAATCGTAGGCTTGGTTTGATCACCCGGAAACCATACCAATCCATTGCCCGAACGCACATAAGCCTCCAGCTGCTTAGACTGACCAGGCGTGATAGCCGGAACATTCGCCAAAATCACCACATCGTATCGAGCCAAATCCTGATTGGGTAGTGAAACCCAAGGCACAGACTTTACTTTGAAGTCCTCCTGGCTAGCTCCATTATCACGTGCACTTAACGCCGCCGAAATAAATCCACTAAACCCAACAGAAGATGACGAAGAACCCTCAACACATAAAATAGAGACCCGCTCTCGTACCACAGCTACTGCATAACACTCATTATCCAGCAACAGCGCATCATCATCAAGCTTCGCTGTAATCTGAACTGCCCCAGCATTGCGAAACGGTATAAATAAGGAAACCGTCTCTGACGCCCCAGCTGCTATGGATGGAATAGACTTCGTATCCATATTGATGCCATTAACTCCACCTCGCACCATGACATTACTCACCGGAACATTCCCATAGTTCTTAACAGTAGCTTGATAACGAGCAGTCGTCCCCTTCCTTAACACTCCAGATACAAGCTCTAATTGAGTAATCGCAAGATTGTCAGACGCCCCAGAAACAGGAACTATCACCAAACTAGCATCCCTACTCAGCCCCTCCAATGCCTTCTCTATCTGCCCATCTCGCCCACTCCAGTCATGCTCCTGAACATCAGTGATAAGATGAACCTCCCTCTGCGCTACATCTAATCCATTCAACACCTCACGCAATAAACCAGCTGCACTATCCAAGTTAAGCGGCTCATCAGTCACCTCCAAACCATCTAATATCCCATGAAACCGATCGCGATCATACGCCATATCGCGAACTACAACACTATGCTCACCACTCAGCATAACCAAAGAAACCGTATCTCCAGGCTGTGCACTCTTCGTGATAAGCTTCGCCTTCTTGATAGCTCGCTCAAATCGTGTCGAAGAGCCATCACTATGCTGCATACTATATGATGCATCTATAGCTATAACCATGCCAGTCAATGGTTCACCAAACTTACTAGCCACACCACCCCTAGATCCATCACCTGATCGCTCTAAAATCGGTTTAGAAATAGCAAAAACCAAAAACAAAACAGCCGCACATCGAAGTATCAATAACAACAAATCGCGTAACTTAATCTGCCGCGAACGCACATTCACCGCACGGTTAAGAAACTGCATCGCAGCCCAAGTCGTATGCTTATACTGATGCTTATTCAGCAGATGAGCCAGAATCGGTAACGCGATTCCTACAGCCCCAATCAAAAGTAGTGGATTTAAAAAATTCATTAGCGTGCTCCTACTGATGGCCCCATCATATTTAATGCCCGGTTCTCTACATACTTACTCAGTAAACCATCCAAAGGACTTGATGTATCTACCAAAGTATAATCAACACCACTCCCTATACAACCAGTCTTTAGCTCCTCAAGATAAGCAGTCAGATTCTCCATATATTCTTTCCGTATTTTTTCAGGTTGCGTTATAAGCTCTTCATCCGCCTCAAGCGCATCAAATTTCCAAGTCCCCTTAAACGGAAATTCAAGCTCATAAGGATCCAGCGTATGGAATACTATCACAGTATGCCCAGCATATCTAAGCCGCTGGAGCCCTTTCATAATGTCACCAACATCAGAAAATAAATCCGATATCAGTATCACAAAAGAACGCCGCTTTATCTGAACCGCTATATCATTTAACTGCTTCGCTATACTCGTCTTCGGAGTCGGCTCTATCTCCTTTAAAATCTTCTCTATCTGTAATATAATACTCATCGCAGATCGCGGAGGAAGATGAGCTCGCATCTCAGAATCAAACACACTCAAACCTACAGAATCCCTCTGATTAAGCACCAAGTAGCTCAATGCAGCTGCCAAAAACTTAGAATACTCTAACTTACTAACAGCACCAGATCCATACGTCATCGAAGAACTCGCATCCATCAAAATATGACAGTCAAAGTTAGTCTCAGCCTCATACAACTTCGTGTAATACCGCTCAGTCCTTCCAAACACTCGCCAGTCCAAATCCCGTATCGGATCCCCAGGAACATACTGACGGTGATGCGCAAACTCCGTACTAAAACCCTTCAGTGGACTACGGTGAGATCCAGCTCGCTGACCCTCCACTATCTCACGAGCCACCAGCTCTAAATCACCTAGCTTCTGTAAAAGCTCCGGCTTCAAATAATCTAAGTTTGGTAAATGCTGAGACATAATAGATGTAAGTAACCGCTATTTTTTCTCTCCAGTCGGAGTCTCCTTGATCAGCCTCTCGACTAAACTATCTGCCGTCATCCCCTCAGACCTAGCCGCAAAGTTAGGTATAACTCGGTGCCGGAGAATAGGCACCGCCACCGCCTGTATATCCTCAATAGCCACATGACATCTACCCCTCAAAGCCGCCCTAGACTTACCAGCAAGTATCAAATTAAGCGATGCCCGCGGACCAGCACCCCATGACATATACTCTTTTACCCATTCCGGTGCATCCTCCTCATTCGGACGCGTAGATCTTATCAGTGACGCAGCATACTCAAATATATGATCCGCCACCGGTATACGGCGAACTAACTCCTGAAACTTCTGAATCGCCTCACCATCTAAAACCTTCTCTATCTTAGGCTGATGATCACTCGTCACACTCTTCATGATGCCAAGCTCCTCCTCGCGGTTAGGATACTTTACCACCACATTGAAAAGAAAACGATCGAGCTGTGCTTCAGGTAAAGGATAAGTACCCTCCTGCTCAATAGGGTTCTGCGTAGCCAATACAAAAAACGGCTTGTCTAATTTATACTCTACTCCTCCAGACGAAACCCTCTTCTCCTGCATAGCCTCCAGCAAAGCTGCCTGCGTCTTTGGCGGTGTACGGTTAATCTCATCAGCAAGTAATAAATTCGTAAATACCGGCCCCTCCATAAACTTAAACTTACGGGCATGTGTCTCAGGATCTTCCTGCAAAATCTCAGTCCCTGTGATGTCAGACGGCATCAGATCCGGAGTAAACTGAATGCGCTTGAAAGATAACGAAAGCGCCTCCGCAAGAGAACTCACTAATAGAGTCTTAGCCAAACCCGGCACACCCACCAGCAAACAGTGCCCTTGAGCAAATACAGCAATCATCATCTCATCGATAACATCTTCCATACCCACTATCACTTTACGTAGCTCTTTAACTACACCATCTCTTGCCTCTCCCAGCTCCTCTACTAACTTTACGTCATCCGTTGTTTTACTCATAATATTCGTTATTAATTGCCTTCTTTATCTGTTAAATCCTTCGAGATTGATCATCACTATGAACTATAAATCACAACTACTCCAGAAATAAGTTGTTAGAAATAGCCCCTTCATCCTAAACCTAAACGTCAGTCATTAAAGCCATCTTTCGCTTTTATTATATTTTTTATCTAAATGACACAGAATCTACATCTCAACATCATTCCATTATAACAACTGAGCCTTAGCAGGATGCATAGAAAACCACAATAGCGGAGGAGGCAAAACAGATGAAAGGCACACAGTGAGCTAAACAACTAATGACCAACGAAGCTAATTTCCTATATTGCTCTTCAAAAAATCAGCTCTGCTGCTGTTCCCAAATGTATTAAAACTACTATCAACCCAGAATAACTGTGAATATGGTATTATACCATTTGAGCCGTTAGAATGGATTGATAGCACAACAAGATAGCAAGAGTAGCAAGGCAAGAGGAAAGCGCATAGTGGACTATGCAACTGACGATTAACGAAGCTAATCTTGATAGATTGTTGTGCACTTCAAAAAATCAGCTCTGCTGCTGTTCCCAAATGTATTAAAACTACTATCAGCCCAGAATAACTGTGAAAATGGTATAAAACCCTATCAAGGTACAGCGAAAGAATCATGCACCCATCATCACGATCCAGAAAAACAAATTCTCACCACATCTCACCAAGCAGCACACAAAACCATCCCAATCACGCTAGAACGCTACTCAGAAAACCACCACTCCTCACCCCCCACCACTCCTAATACTCCACACCTTTCTGCGCCATCACCCCATCCTTAAAAGGATGAGCCAGCTCCTTCATCTCAGTAGCAAGATCAGCTATCTCTAGCAACTCAGGCAAAGCATTCCTTCCCGTAAGAACCACATGAGTCATAAACGGTTTCTCATCTAACAAAAAACGCACCACTTTCTGAATATCCAGATAATCATAACGCAAAGCTATATTGATCTCATCCAATAAAACCATCCTATTCCCACTATCTCGGATAAGCTCTTTAGCCTTTTCCCACGCCTCCTCAGCCTTTTCAATGTCTCTATCCCTATCCTGAGTCTCCCATGTAAAACCCTCACCCATCGTGAAAAAAGGACACTCCTCCGCAAAATGCTCAGTAATAAACTTCCTCTCCCCAGACTCTATAGCACCCTTGATAAACTGCACCACCGCACACGGCATACCCCACGCAATATGCCGCATGATCATCCCAAAAGCAGAACTACTCTTACCCTTACCATCTCCCGTATGAACAATGATTAAACCCTTCTCTTCCGTTTTAGATTCCATCAACTTGTCGCGCCCCTTCTTCAGCCGCGCCATCCGCCTATTATGCTTCTCACTCTTCTCGTTCATCCTATATACCCACTCACCTATTAAACCAGAGCATCTGTAAAAATGCTAAAACCTCACTAGCCACAACCTCGACCACTCAACCAGTAACCAAGACAAACTAACAACCACCAACAAAACTAATCTCCCCCAACTGGAGGACAAGCCTTCGTTCCTCATCCAGGCCCCACTCCCTCAGACTGCTCGCCAACTGGCGAGCTAGATCCAAACAGTCAAGAAGACACCCCCATCTTAGGCATCGCCCACTGAATCACTACATAAACCAACAACCCAAGACCCAGCCACAACAACGTCCTAGACCTAGACGGCTGGCTAGCCTCCACATTCTCACTCTTTACTTCATCTTCTTCACTCATAACCGTAAGAGCACCATCAATGCCTAATTATTCCCAAATAAATAAATCACACCCTAAAACGGTATATCATCATCCTCATCCGCAAAATCAGGCATATTACTAGCTGGGGATCCACCCTGTGGCTGCGTCTGCTGTGGCGCAGCCTGCGGCTGCGGCGGAGAACCCTGCATCGGAGGATGTTGCTGCTGCCCACCTCCTCCTTGATTACCACCACTTGGAGCACCACCTGGAGCACCACCTATAAACTGCATATTCTCACCCACTATCTTCAACTTAGAGCGCTGCTTTCCTGTCTCCTTATCAGTCCAGCTATCCGTCTGCAGCCTCCCCTCTATAAATACCTGACGCCCCTTGCCTAAATACTGATTCGCTAACTCAGCCTGTCGCCCCCACAGCGTAACATCCGCAAAGGTCACATCCTCTATCTTCTGCCCATCCTCACCAGTACGGAAACGATTAGAAGCCACTGTCATATCAGCTACAGCTGTCCCCTTAGGGGTATACCGAAGCTCAATATCACGTGTAACATTACCCATGATCATTACTTTGTTGAAATTTGCCATAATGAGGAAATAATAAAGGGTTTATCAGCCTAAGCAATACGAAAATCTCGTATCACCAAAAATGGCTAATAAACCCTATTTTTATACTTATAGATTATTACTATATACCACCCTGAAGATTAACCCTGGCGGTTATAACTCTGCAGGTAGATCGCATCATTAAGATCAAGGCTCTTCTTTATCTTATTGATAACATCAGGCGCCGCATCGAAAATGTAGCTAACATAATGACCACCCTCGATCTGACGCGCATTGTATGCAAATGTCTTACGACCTAGGTTCTTCACTTCATCCAGCTTAGCGCCTTCTGCTTCGATTTGTTGACCCACAGTGCTCACTAGCTCTTCGATCGATGTGTCTATGCCTTTTGTATCGAGTACAATAAGACCTTCATATTTTCTGCTCATAATATTGATTTGTTTGGTTGGTTATTTATTGACGTTGTAAATGTTAGCAGCAGCCTCCACACCCTCAGTAAGAGCACAGTGAACTGCTTTTGTAGCCTTATCAAGCGCGTTTTGAACTTCTGATCTCTCGTCCTGAGAAAATTTCCCCAAAACATGCCCCACCATCTCCCCAGACCTCGGCGCACCGATGCCTAGCTTGAGTCGTGGAAAGTCATCGCTCCCAAAATGCTGAATCAGTGACTTCATGCCATTGTGTCCACCCGCTGAACCCTTCATCCTAAAACGAAGCGCACCAAGCGCGATAGATACATCATCATAGATCACTAATACCTCTTCCGGTTGCCATTTGTAGAATCTCAATGCCGCTCCAGCTGCCCTTCCACTCTCATTCATAAATGTCTGAGGTTTCATCAGCAGCCCGAGAGGATGCTTTGCTATCATTGCCTTCCACTTTAAATGGTTTGCAAATTCAGCTCCTGCATCCACAGCCATACGGTCCAGAACATCAAACCCGACGTTATGCCTTGTTTGTTCATACTTCCTTCCGGGATTCCCCAGACCTATGACCAGTTTGATTGCCACGCTTTACACAAGGAGCACGAATACCCCTCCGTCGAGATGAATTCTAATTAAACTGATTTCTCAGCATCTGCCTGTGGCGCATCCTGTGTAGTCGCCACAGCCTCAGCTGATATCGCTACACGTGTCTTAGCTACCAGAGCCACTAGAACTCTACTATCTAGAACTGGTGTCACACCCTCAGGGAATGAAATATCACCAATCGTAAGATTCTCCGCTATATTCAGAGACTCTACATTGGCCTCAATCTGCAAAGGAAGATTCCCAGGAACTGATTTAATCTTAGTAGCATATACTAGCTGCTCTAAAAGTCCACCCACCTTAACACCAGCTGGCTCACCAATCAACTTGATAGGCAACTTAGCTGTAAGAACTGTATCCTCCTTAACTGCAAGGAAATCAGCATGCAGAATAGCACCAGATATCGCATCAAACTGGATATCCTGAATAAATACCTGCTGAGCACCATGTCCCTCAACATCAAGATCTATAAGAACCTGTGATGACGGCTTAGTATTCAAATGGTCGCGGAAAGTCTTCTGGTGGACTTTAATGTTTTTATTTTCAGTTGCCCCGTATATTACTGAAGGAATGTATCCCTCACGGCGCATTGCATTGAGCGCTCCTGATCCAGTGCGCTGACGTAATGTAGCTTCGATTATTGTAGCCATGTTATTATTTTCTTTTGTGGTCAGACATCGCCCCAAGTTTCTTTATGTGACGTTTCTATAGATCCCGGAGTTTCCCATGAAAAGATATGGCTGGTGGTAGAGAGAATAGCCTTTCCACAGGCCGGGACGCACTGCGTAAAGCATCCAGCTCTAAATGTCAAATAAAGATGTAACTGGTCATATTTTAATCTACTAACGCATTTGACAATACCTCAGTAATAAATGCTGCAGACGGCTCTGACAAATGGAGACCATCCGTATAAGTCATTTTATCAGCAAAAGGAGTTTTCAGATCCAACACCTCTACCCCATACTTTTCCGCCATCGCCTCTGCCACATTACCATACTTAATAGGCCTCCCCACACCATCAGGCATCATAAGTAACACTACCCTGACACTCAACGCATGAGCCCTCAAGATCAAAGCATCCAGCGCAGGAACTCTATCCACCCCTGAAACCTCAGATTCAAACCTATAATTTTTTACAGGCTTAACACCACTATAGTCTTCAGCGCGTAGATCTACACTTAATCCCTTATCTTTAAATCGTTTGAGCTTAGAGTATATAATGGTTACCGGCCTACTTCTAGCCCTCACCAGTGGAAAATAACGCGCCAACCTCGCAGTTCCAGAATTCATCCCATCCAATAAAAGAAGATCATTCCCTGAAGAATCTATGCCTATTGTATTCAGCTCTATTACCAAAACACCAGGAACAACACCAAGATCAAGCATACGGTTAGCAGCCAAAAAAGCATTACTTCCATCTAACCCTATATTCAAATTAACCTTATCATTATCAATCCTCTCAGTCACTATCCTAGAAGTTATCGAAGACCCTGCATTCACTATCCCCAACTCAGCTCCACCAGACACTAATGCATCCAATGACTGTAAGCGCATCTGATTCGCAACAAAATTTGACTCCGCAAAACGAGGCTTCACACCAGATAACCCCAAAAACAAACCATACATCACTAACATCAATACAGTTATAAATAATACTTTAAAAGGTAATCTCATAGAACAAACCTAAAACTGAAAATAAATAAATTCACCCGTCGTACCGGAATTCACCACAATAAGAAACATCATCACACTGAGCGCTACCGGCTCTAAACGCCCTCTAATCTTAGTATCCTCAAAATCCACAACACCACTCTCCTTTAACGAAGCATACCCATGGTACAAAACCACCGGCAAAGCATAAAACAATACCACAAAAGCATGCTGCGCAGAACCCAAACTCCACCCACCCAAGCTAAACGCCTCAAAAAAAGCAATCACTCGCGTAAAATCCGGCATAATAAAAAGCAACCACAGTAAAGAAACTATATGGAATACCACTAACACCTTCAACACACCCATCCACCTACTTTCCCAAAAACCAAGTCTAGCAGTAAACCTCGTGCCATACCTCTCCAGCGCCAATATCACACCATGCGCTCCACCCCATACCATATAACTCCATGCCGCACCATGCCACAAACCCCCAAGCAACATCACAACCATTAAATTAAAATAAGTCCGCACAGAACCCTTCCGGTTACCACCTAAAGGAAAATACAAATACTCTCTCAGCCATGATGATAAAGATATATGCCAACGCCTCCAAAACTCAGTAATAGATCTAGATAAATACGGAAAATTAAAGTTTACCGGTAATGTATAACCAAAAAGAGCCCCTAAACCAATAGCTATAAGCGAATAACCCGCAAAATCCGCAAATATCTGAAACGTGTAACCATAAAAAAGCACCAATAAATTAACCTTACTCATACCTACCAAATCCACCGAATTCATCAATACCGTTACCTCCTTCAAATTATCAGCCACAAACATCTTAAGAAAATAACCCACTATCAATGAACGAGTAACAAGATCCCACTCAATCTCACCAAAACGCTTCTCTGATATCTGCTTAATAAAATCATGCGCCTTAACTATTGGCCCCGCTATCAACTGAGGAAAAAACGCGATATAAAATGACACATTCAAAAAAGAACTCCACTGCTTACCAGCACGCAAGTCACATTCAAGCCTCTCCATCCCCCCCATCCCCTTACCCCGTTTACGTAAATCTAAAACCAAGCTGATCGCCTGAAACGTATAAAAT
The DNA here is from genome assembly GCA_937934595.1 of uncultured Verrucomicrobiales bacterium. Taxonomy (GTDB): domain Bacteria; phylum Verrucomicrobiota; class Verrucomicrobiia; order Verrucomicrobiales; family Akkermansiaceae; genus Rubritalea. Next base: position 74,738 of record CALGZA010000036.1, read on the forward strand.
GAAATCCCAATCGGAAGAGGTATATCCCGTATCACACCAATTAATTCAGAACTAAACACCCCAGATGGAAGCAACGTAGTACAAATAAGCTCACCATACTTAAAGAAACCCAGAACCAATAAATTGAAAACCACTACAAAAAACACCCACCTAACTCCCACCTTCCCACCAGATGATAACACTATAGCCTTACTCGCAAAATAATTCACCAAGATGGATCCCAGTAATAAACAAACCAATACAGGAGTCTCATAAGAATAAAATACAAGACTCGCCAACAACAACAACAATACCTGAGCATTGCTCCCCAGATTCAATCTAGGCAGTAAATAATAACACATAAATGTGAGGATTAATAACCCCACAAAAATCCAACTATTAAATAACATAACTAAATATCAAAAAGCGATGTAACACTCTCTCCCTGATGAATGCGCCTTATCGCCTCACCAAAAAGTGGCGCCACAGACAAAGCTGTCACCTTCTCACCAAAAGCCATCGGTACAGAATCAGTCGTAATCAAGCTCTCTATGTCAGAATCCAATATCCTCTTACGTGCATGCTCCTCAATCACAGCATGCGATACTCCCGCAAAAATCCGCTTCGCTCCACTCGCCTTCAAAATCCTAGCTGCCGCACACAACGTACCACCAGTCTCCGTCATATCATCTATCAAAAACGCATCCTTACCCTCCACATCACCGATCACATTCATCGCCTCCACCTTCGTTGCACTCACCCTATGCTTCGCCACTATCGCTAAATCCGCATCAAAAGCATCAGAATAAGCCCTCGCATTCTTAACCCCACCCACATCTGGAGAAACCACCACCAAATTCGCACCATCCACCTTACACTCATCTCTCAAATGCTTGATAAACACCGGTCGCGCATAAAGATGATCCACAGGAATATCAAAAAATCCCTGAATCTGTGCCGCATGTAAATCCATCGTCACCACACGGTTCACTCCCGCTGCAGTAATAAGATTCGCCACTAACTTAGCCGTAATAGGCACCCTCGGCTTATCCTTCCTATCCTGTCGTGCATAACCAAAAAACGGCATCACTGCAGTAATCCTTCCAGCACTAGCACGCTTCGCTGCATCCACCATGATCAACATCTCCATGATATTATGATTCGTCGCAGGACAACTCGGCTGAACAATAAATACATCCTCACCACGAACATTCTCATGAATCTGGCAATACGTCTCGCCATCCGGGAAACAATCTACCGTAACGTTAGCTAGCTTAGTTCCTAAATGAGCGGCTATGCTCTTAGCGAGTTCTTGATGGGCTGTTCCAGAAATAATCTTCATGAAGTAAATCGTAGTGTTCCCCAGCAGTGTGACACTTTCACACGCCCTTACAACAATAAAGCCGTCATTTCTGAC